>CALFEZ010000073.1 GCA_937957895.1 uncultured Erysipelotrichaceae bacterium | reverse complement strand
CATAGAAGCAGGAAAGAAGTTCAATGAGTCCAAAAAATGGCTGGCAGCCAGCTGTGCAGCACGATTGGTGTTGGACAAAGCAGGAGTACTGGAAGGCAAAAAGGTCACAACGTATCCCTCTGTGGCAAAAGATGCATTCAAA
Organism: uncultured Erysipelotrichaceae bacterium; assembly: GCA_937957895.1. Taxonomy (GTDB): domain Bacteria; phylum Bacillota_I; class Bacilli_A; order Erysipelotrichales; family Erysipelotrichaceae; genus UBA6182. The sequence goes on along the minus strand of CALFEZ010000073.1, from coordinate 7,771 downwards.
AAATCGACATATTAGCAAAAGGAAGTCGTATTGGATGGAAACATCATCGCCAGCCGAGGTGTAGGGACGGTACCGGCATTTGCTTTTACCATCGTTGAGATGTTTGGAATCGATTCTCAGCCACTCAAAGATGCGTTGGTATTTGGAAATCACCGATAAAAAAAACGGGAAACCGTTTTTTTTATGCAATATCCTCGATAAGGATATCACTCTTTGATTCAAGATCGAATGCTTGATGATATGTTTGCTCCATGGGGATCCATTCATCGATGAAGTGCTGGATCATGGTTGGTGATCGCTTTGCTATCCTTTCGAGCTGTAGTTTTGGATCGATCTTCAAAAATACCTTTAGATCATAGAAATCCAAAAACAAGGGGTGCATGCTATATGAACCTTCGATGATGGTCAGCTTCTTGGGGTGGATGGTAATGATTCGATCCAATTGCATTTTCTGACAATCAAAAGCCTGATAATTGAAAATTTCATCCAACAGGAGACCTTTGACCACTTCTTCATTGAATCGAACATAATCAATATTGCCTCCGGCTTCACTGTATCGCTTTGGTGTTCTTTGATGCTTTTGTAAAAAGAAATCATCCATCCTGATCACATTGCAATCATAATACTCTGCAAGCAGTGAAGCCAAATAGGATTTTCCGGAACCACACATCCCATCGATCGCGACATGGATGTTTTTTTTGCTTTGCACCAATGCATCGATGGCAGAGAACACTTCAAAAAAATCTTTGAAGTCTTTATTGACAAGTCTGTAGTGGGGATGATAGTTCTCTTTGTAAACATCACTATGAGAAACGGCAGGATATCCCGCTTTTTCATAAGTGTTTAGGAAATCCTCAAGCTCAACATAGGAAAAAGGCAACTTCATCGATTTGGGGAGCTCTTTTAACACTTCAAGCTTGGCTTTGAATGACTCTGTATTACCGGTAATATTTGTAGATGATCTTACAAAAGCTTTGGTGATCGTCTTTAGATGATACTGTTTGATCGAGGGATGGTCAAAATAAAGGCGATAGTGATCATTTGAGAGTTTTTCAAATAATCGCTTAGAACTATGTTCTTGTAAAGTGTACTCCTCATGGATGCGCTTAAAAACTGCATTTTCATCATCGATAAAATGCTCAGCACCAAACTCGTGTTGATAAAGCAGCTTGATCACATCCTCAAGCCGCATCAAAGGATACATCTTGAGATGTTCGACTAGTATGTTTTTGATGTTTGTATCGTGATGATCCATCACAGTTTCAGATCAAAACCTTGCTTTTGGATATCGCTGACGATTTCTTGTCTTTTTTCGATGACATTGGTGAGTTTGTTGATGACTTGCTGACTAAAAGGAGGCATGGGCTTGCTGGTGTTGCGAAGATCGTAATAGGTGTTCATTTCTTTGTCGTAATCCTTGATTTTTTCCATGTAACTGTCAAATCGGACATACTCATTTTCAAACACACGCAGCTCATTGTCAAATCGCGGTTTTAAAGCAGGCTCTTGATTTGGATATCCGATCCCTAATCCCACGATGGGGAAGACCAACTTTGGAAGTTTTAGTATTTCACAGATCCTTGGTGGATCATTTAAAACACTTCCAAAGTAGTTTGTACCCAAGCCAAGTGACTCTGCTGCGACGACGATGTTTTGAGCTGCCAGACACCCATCGGTAAACCCTTGGATAAAACGATCCATATCAGCCGCACTTTCAGCATGACAATCGTTCTCTTTTGCGATTTGAGCGTTTCTATAGGAATCAACGACAAAAATCAACAAGATCGGTGCTTTGGCTACATATGGCTGTTTGCATACTTCGGAAATAGCCAAACGGGTCGATGCATCGGTAACATGGATGATCGACATCGATTGCATGCCGTTGGATGTGGGTGTTCTTTTGGCTACCTCCATCAACTGCTCAAAAACCTCCGTAGGTACGGGTTCTTCTTTGAGTGAACGAATGGTTCTATGGTTTAAAATCGTCTTGATGGTTTCATTATTTAGGTTCATGATGGTCCTTTCCTATCGTCAATCGTAGCCATCCTGGATGATCCAATGTTTTGATCGGAGCACCGTAACCGATGTGAGTGATATTGATTATTGGATGTTTGCAGTATGCGGATGTAAGAGCTTTGATGATGGCTGCACCGGTTGGGGTGACAAGCTCTCCTTGTATCATTGTTTGATAATGTGGGATATCAGTAAGAATATGCTGAGTGGCGGGAGCCGGGATCGTCAGTGTGCCATAACGATAGTTGATCGTTCCTGATCCAACATGCAATGGAGATGCCATGACATGATCCACTTTGAAGTAGTCAAGTCCCCAACATGCTCCCACGACATCAATCATGGTATCGATAAAATGGTTTTTATCAAACGATACTTCCGATATCTCACAATGGTGTGCATAAGCATACCCCAAAGCCAGTACTCTTAGTACATCAATGGCTTTGGCTTTGATGTCAGTCTTGAGTTTGCTGTTAGTGACTAGATCGATCATCTTGTCAAACCGGATGCTTTGTTGGGATGCATCCGGTGGTATGACAACATCAAAGTATGTTGCTTTCATGCTTAAAAGTTCGATCTTCTCATACGCAAAAGTATACCGATCGTCATCAAGAAGACAACGTAAAGTGGCCTTCAATGCATCGACAGGTAATCCGCAGTCGATCAACGCACCCAATATCGCATTGCCACTGATACCATGCGAACAGTCAAAATAAGCAGTTGTCATATCATGTTCCTTCGATCAATGATCAAATCATCGTGTATCCGCCATCCACGGTCAGTACCTGACCGGTCATGTAATCGCTGTTTGACGAACATAAAAAGGATACAACACCTTGAACATCTTCTTCAAGTCCAAGACGCCCCAAAGGAACGCTTCGGGTGTAATCTTTCAATGCAAAACTTGGGAAAACTTTCTGTGTGGTTTCGGTATCGATGACTCCGGGAGCGACGGCATTGACTTGGATGCCGATCGATCCGGCTTCTTTGGCCAGGGCTTTGGTAAACCCGATCACACCGGCTTTGGCTGCTGAATAATGGGTGAAGCCAACACCGCCGACACGACCGGATATCGATGCAATGTTGACGATCTTGCCTTTTTTGACTTGCTTCATATGATCATACACGGCTTGGGTTGCCAAAAAAGTACCGGTCAAGTCGATATCGATCACACGTTGCCATTGTTCCAACGTTACATCAGGGAATAAACTGACAGGGAAGATGCCGGCATTGTTGATCAATACATCGATCTTTCCGTACTCTTTGATCACGGCATCGGCCATGGCAATCGTGGATTCTTTGGATGTCACATCGCATTTGACAGCAAGTCCTCGTTTTGAAGGGAACGATGCAATGGCACTTTTGGCGGCTTCAAGATTGATGTCTGCGATGACGATGGTAGCTCCCAATGAATCAAGATAACGAGATAACGTCAATCCGATCCCTTGAGCACCACCTGTTACGATGATCACTTGATCCTTATGAATTTGTTCCATGGATCCTCCTATTCTTCGTCAGAAATTTCTGCGATCACATCTCCGATAAAGACGGTGTCGTTTTCTTCTGCAAGCAGACTGACGACCTTGCCGCTAGCGGGTGCTTCGATAAACACAGAGATCTTATCGGTTGCTGCTTCAGCGACATTGTCGCCTGCTTTGACGACTTGTCCCACTTCGACAAGCCATTGGCGAAGCTTGATTTTTGTTCCGCCTTCTGCGAAATTTGGGATTTTTACTTCTGTTTTCATAAATGGTTCCTTTCTTTGCATTTCGTTTATGTATTCCACATCAAACATGTGTTTAAAAGCACGAAGAAATCCTTGCTTGACATGATCGATGTCGATGTTTTTGCCAGTCAGCTTTTTAATGGAAGTAACTTGAACATCTTTGATGCCACAAGCGATGATCACATCATAAAATGACAGATCGGGATCTACATTGATGGCGATACCATGGCGTGTGATACCATGTTCAATGGCGATTCCGACCGATGCGATCTTGTGTGATCCGACCCATACACCACTATACCCCTCGATGCGATGGGCAGTGATCTTATAATCAGAAAGAAGCAACATCACTGCTTCTTCCAGTTTTCGTAAGTAATCATGGATGTTGTTGGTATACTCTTTAAGATGCAGGATCAGTGAAATGACACATTGACCGGGTCCATGGAACGTAATGTCACCACCTCGATCGACATGGACCAGATCGATGCCACGGTTTTTTAGTTGTTGTTCACTGATAAGAAGGTGGTTTAGCGAGCCACCACGTCCGATCGTGATCGTTGGAGGGTTCTCCTGAAATAAGATCGTATCTGATGTTTCATTGTGATCACATGCTTTGAAAATGTTTTTTTGGATAGTGTAGGCTTCTTGATAGCCTATCTTCTTCAAATCGATTACATGGATCTTCTTGCTCATCGGACACTCCCTTTAAAAACAAAAACAACGTCTTCAGGATGGCTGAGAATTTCAACCATCCTGACAGACATGTTTATGATCTCTTTGCTTTGATCGTGTACAAAGCAATCAAACGAAAACTAAATGACGGCGTTTGCTTTGGCTAGTGCCTGAAGATCCCCATTGAGTTGTGCAAAGATGTAGACAGGAGCACAACCAGGATAATAGGTTACCGATTTAGCTAGTTTTGTAGCTTCGCGCACTTTATCTGCGGATGGGAAGTACTCCCAGCAATCGCCACAGATGAATAGGTTTTTATCTTTGGCTTCATGTGGTTCAAACTCAGGAACACCACCAGCCAATACGACGACTTCACCGGCAGCAGCCAAGAATTTCTTCATGTCGATGCCAGTATTATAGAAGGAGTCCAAGGCACCACGAACGTTGACATAGCATCCTGGGCAGGTTTGTTGCATTGCACAGAACAAACCATCATACATGCCGAGTGGATCGTTGTTGGCACGTTTGAAGATTTTTCTTACATTTTCAAGTTTTTCGCCAACGACTTCGATCTTGTCTAGTTCACGAACACCAAGACCATCGGTACCAGCACAACGTACTGCAGGGATCTCGATTGGATCGAAGCCCATGGCTGCAGAAACGATAGCATCACCGGCAACGGTGTCTTGAGCAGCAAAAATCAAGTTCATTTCGATTGGTGTACCAGCATGTGGTCCTTGACCTTCCATACCAATGATGGCATCATAAATCGTCAAGTCAGCTTTTCTGACACGATATAGATCAGCCATTTTTTGGCCAAGCTCGATGCGGTGAGCACCTTGTTGTTCTTGGTCAGGATGGACGTTTGGAATGATACCATTCCAGTTTTTTAGACCAAGCGTTACTGTTCCAGCCAAGTGGACTTTCATTTTTGGAAGGTTGATGACGACATCAGCATCCAATAGTGGTTTGAACACAGCAGCTTTTTTGAATACTTTGGCTCCTGGGATGGTCATTTCGACGACATCAGTCTCATCGAAATAGATGACTTTATCAACACCGCCCAAACGAGCTGCTGCTTCCATGCCTGATGCATCGAATGCAGGTTTGGCACGTCCGACGTGTTGACCCAAGGATGGGTTGTCACCGATCCAAACTTCTTTGGCTTTTGAATTTTCTTTAAAATAGGAAACAACTGCTTCGATCACGCGAGGGTCAACGACTGCATGGCTTTCTGCAGGGGCTTGGAATGCCAAGTTTGGTTTGATCAGTACAGTTTGGCCTTCTTTGATGATCGCATCTGGGGAACCAATAGCAAGTTCGACGGCTTTGGCTACTGCTTCCTTGATTTTGGCAACATCTTCTTCATGGCGGACAAATTTGCCATTGATGAAGGATTCATTACCTTTAAGCTCTTTACATTTTGCAATTGATACTTTTGGTTTACTCATAACTTTCCTCCCTAATGTGGGTACTTACATACAAAAATGCTTTTTGTACACGAAAAACAAGATATCTTTCCAACATTACTTCAGACGTGGATCATCGCAACACCGTCCTTCTTTCATGGGATCGAGATCACTTGCTATCCTCTAAGTGATCGAGGACCATGACGATAAAGTGTATGTTATATATCCTGATGGATATCTCTTTGATGGATTCAAACTAAGCAAGTTATATATGATGTGTCATAATTGACTTGGTTTCTTATCTACAAGAATCATAACATACGTTGAAATCGCTTTCAATATTACATAGGGTAGATGTCATATATTTCACAAGATTTTAACACTACGCCTCCATGAACATGGAATCGTTCTTTCTGAGACAAGCTTGTCCGATGTCATGTGGAAAACCCATGTCAAAGACGATATAATGATGTTACACGATAACGGGAGAAGAACCATGTTTGAAAAAATCAAAGAAGTGACTGCGCATCTGATGCGGATCGATGAATCCAAGATTCAAATGGAGTCTCATTTGCGGGAAGATCTCGGATTTGACTCTCTCATGATCCTGGAGCTTGTCTTGGAGTTGGAAAGCACCTTTGATATTGCGATCGATGATCATGAAGTAGCTACCTTTTTTCATGTCGAAGATGTCGTTACCTGCGTAGAAGCCAAAATCAACCCATGACATTTTGTCTGGTGTAACATGTATGCTCTATAAAAAGATCAAGAAAGCTCTAAAAACATACAAAACAACAGATGCAAAGAAGATGAGCATCGAGTTTGATGATGTGATCATTCATATCCATCCCAAATCCGAAACAAACGATTCCGCTAACATATCCAAATTAGTGACGATTCGATCTCCGATCGTTGGGATCATCCATACCAACAAACCAGATGGGACACCATATATCCAAAAAGGACAACATGTTGAAGTCAACGATGTTTTGTGTGTGATCGAAGCCATGAAGATCCAGCACGAGATCATCAATCAACAATCAGGCGTTGTTGTAACCATACTTGTAAACGACAAAGAGCTGGTTGAGTTCGATCAGCCATTGTTTGAAATTAGGTAGCATGATCAAGCGATTACTTATAGCAAATCGTGGTGAGATTGCATGTCGTATCATCAAGACATGCCAACAGATGGGCATCGAAACAGTGGCTGTCTGTTCTTTGTGTGATAAAAGTCAGCGACATGTCAAGTTGGCTGATCGCTCTGTATGCATTGGCGATAACGATGCAGCTTCCAGTTATCTAAACATCAACAATATCATTCAAGCAGCCCTATCGACGGAGTGTGACGCGATCCATCCGGGATATGGATTTTTAAGTGAGAACCACGAATTTGCTCTAAAGGTAAAAGCATCCGGTTTGATCTTTGTTGGACCCAATCCGGAAGCTATAAGACTGGCAAACAACAAAGTGCAGCTCAAAAACAAAGCGAAGATGATTGGGATACCTGTCGTAGATGGATCAGATGATATCATCACTTCAAAAAAACAAGCAGACGATTGGGCATCTCGAGTGGGATTTCCATTGATCATCAAAGCCAATCATGGAGAAGGTGGCCGCAGCATCATGATAGCCCAAAATCATGATCAACTTTATCAAGCATTTCAAACACTCAAAGACCGATCAGTGGATATTTATATAGAGACATTCCATCAGCAAGTCAAACACATCGAAGTGCAGCTAGTCGCAGATCATCATGGGAACATGGTGTTTTTGGGATTGAGAGACTGTTCCATGCAACTTGATTTTGCCAAGGTAGTGGAAGAGACTTGTGATTGGCTTGATCATTCGCATCAAAAGAACATCATTCAAGATGCTATTGCCATTGCCAAAACGATTGGTATCGACAATGCATGTACGGTTGAGTTTTTGATCGACCCCTGTCATGATCACTTCC
>CALFEZ010000072.1 GCA_937957895.1 uncultured Erysipelotrichaceae bacterium | reverse complement strand
CGTTGGACGAGCTTTATCGACTTCCCATCAAATCCTCGATTACGGATTCCTATTTGCAGTTGCAGCAGATCGCCAATGTGGATTTGGGTGTTTCACTGCCTTCGATCTATCGACAAAACCGATCTCGTACGATCACGGTGTTATCCGATGTTCACCCAGGATACACGGCAGCTTTGATCGAAAACGAGGTGCTGAAACAATTGGAAGAGTTTGACATCGATCCGATGGTTAGGGTAGAGACCGAAGGGGAGCTCAAAAACATCATGGATCTGATCCAAAATCTGGGAATCTCCGTGATGGCTGCCGTTATGATGATCTACATGATTTTGCTTGTGCAGTTTATTCAGTTCAAAAAGCCATTGATCATCCTGACTTCCATTCCGCTGTCATTGACGGGGGTGTTTTTGGGACTGTACTTGTTTCAGGTCGATATCCAAGCCATGTCCATGCTTGGTGCCGTCAGCTTGATCGGGATCGTAGTCAATAATGGCATCTTGCTTTTGGAAGTCGTCGATGAGCATGTAAGGGAAGGACATGATCTGATCGAAGCGATCAATTATTCCGTTGAGATCCGTTATCGTCCCATCCTGTTGACCACGACAACAACGGCGATCGGGCTACTGCCATTGATCATCGCCAACGATCCGATGACCGCACCGATGGCGTTGGTATTATTTTTTGGATTGATCTCATCCACTATTTTGACACTAGTTATCGTGCCGGTTTTGATCTCGATCGTCTATGACCGACCCCAAAATAAAACATTATCCAAAGCAGATGAAGTGTGATATCATAAGGACGTGAAAAAATTGAGGTGAAAAAATGGCGAAGGAAAAATTTGCTTTGGATTTTGCCGGTCGTACGTTGATAGTCGAGACCGGTGAATTGGCCAAGCAAGCCAGCGGATCAGTGTTGGTCCGTTATGAGGAAACAGCTGTATTGACAGCGGCGACCGCCAGCAAACAGCCGAAAGATCTTGACTTCTTTCCGCTGATGGTCGTGTTTGAAGAGAAATTGTATTCTGTTGGTAAGATCCCGGGTGGGTTCTTGCGCAGGGAAGGACGTCCCAGTGAACATGCTACATTGACATCACGCTTGATCGATCGTCCGTTGCGTCCGCTTTTTGCAGAAGGATTCAGAAACGAAGTCCAAGTCGTCAACATGGTGCTGTCAGCAGACAATGATTGTTCACCGGATATGACGGCACTTTTTGGGTCTTCATTGGCCTTGGGGGTCTCTGATATCCCATTCAACGGTCCGGTTGCCGGAGTCGTTGTAGGTCGAGTGGACGATACGTACATCATCAACCCTACAGTTGAAGAACTGGAAAAGTCTGACATCGACTTAGTCGTGGCAGGAACCAAAAATGCCATCAACATGGTAGAAGCGGGAGCCAAGGAAGTCAGTGAAGAAGACATGTTGGAAGCCATGCTGTTTGGTCATGAGTTTATCAGGCAGTTGTGTGAGTTCCAAGAGATGATCATTGCGAAAGTCGGTAAACCAAAACGTCAGATCGAGCTATATCAAATCGATCCTGATTTAAAACAACAAGTATACGACCGCTATGAAAACCGTTTGCGCGAAGCAGTTGCCATCAATGAAAAACTGGCAAGATATGATGCGATCGAAACGATCGAAAATGAAGGTCTGGAATATTTTGAAGAAATACTTCAGGACCAAAAGGACAAAGAGAAGAAACTAAAACAAGTAAAAGATGCGCTAAAAGGCATCGTTTATGACGAGGTTCGACGTCTGATCACGATCGAAAAAATCCGTCCTGATGGTCGTAAGTTGGATCAACTTCGTCCATTGGAATCTCAGATCGATCTACTTAGTCGGGTCCATGGCAGTGCCATGTTCACTCGCGGAGAGACACAAGTCATGTCAGTGTGTACTTTGGGTGCCATGGGTGACAATCAGATCATCGATGATCTCACGCTGATCGAAAGCAAACGTTTTATGCACCATTATAACTTTCCACTGTTTTCCGTCGGTGAGACAGGACGAATCGGTCCTGTAGGACGTCGTGAAGTGGGTCATGGAGCATTGGGAGAAAGAGCATTGGCACAAGTGCTTCCGACACAGGAAGAGTTCCCATATGCGATCCGTGTGGTAGCTGAAGTATTGGAGTCCAATGGTTCAACCTCACAAGCCGCAATCTGTGCCGGTTCAATGGCACTGATGACGGCAGGGGTGCCGATCAAAGCACCGGTAGCGGGTATTGCCATGGGGCTTGTCACCTATGGGGACAGCTATCAAGTGCTGACTGACATTCAAGGCATGGAAGACCATTTTGGTGACATGGACTTCAAAGTCGCAGGAACAACCAAAGGCATTACTGCTCTGCAGATGGACATCAAGATCGAAGGTCTGACACCCGAGATATTGAAGGAAGCTTTAAAACAAGCCAAAGTAGGGCGCGAGCAAATCATGGCCAACATGTTGGCAACGATCGATCAGCCACGTCCGGAAGTATCAAAATATGCACCAAAGATCGCTCAAATGATGGTACCAATCGACAAGATCCGCGATATCATCGGCCCGGGCGGTAAGATCATCAATCAAATCATCGCTGAGAGTGATGATGTCAAAATCGATATCGAAGATGACGGGCGTGTGGTGATCTATCATCAGGACATCGAATCGATCAACAAAGCCAAAAGAAGGATTGAAGCGATCATCAAAACGGCAGCCATCGGCGAGATCTATGATGCCAAAGTTGTTCGCATCGAAAAGTTTGGAGCATTCGTACAGCTTTTTGAAGGTACGGATGGATTGCTCCATGTGTCAAAGATCGCCCATGAACGGGTAGAAAAACCGGAAGATGTATTGTCGATCGGAGATATCGTCAAAGTCGTCGTCATCGAGATCGATGAAAAAGGCCGAGTAAACGTATCACGCAAAGATTTGCTTGAAAAACCACAACATCTGAAAGATCAAAACAAAAAACCGGAACATAAAGAAAGACCAAGAAAGAGAAACGGGTGACCGTTTCTTTCACTATGACAGAAAGGAAACAACATGGATTTTAAAAAGTTGATAAAACCATACAAACAACAGATGGTCCAAGATCTACAATCGCTTATCAGCATCCCGTCTTTAAATGATGATGCCAACCCACTTCCCAATGCACCTTTTGGGCAAGCGTGTCGAAAGGCATTGGATTGGTTTTTAAACAAAGCCCAGCAAGATGGTTTTGAAGTGGATGACGTGGATGGGTATGCAGGCATAGCCCGTTTGGGAGACCATGCTGAAAGTGTGGGTGTGTTGGGACATTTGGATATTGTTCCCGTCGGAGAAGGATGGACCAAAGACCCTT
>CALFEZ010000071.1 GCA_937957895.1 uncultured Erysipelotrichaceae bacterium | reverse complement strand
GTGATCGTGACGGAGTTTGAGTTTTATCGTTCGCAACAAGCCAAAGCATTGGCCTATGAACCATCGTATGAAGTGATCGAGGATTATCATGATGCCCTATCAAAAGCAGTATCCCTCAGCAAAGATGGATGTGTCGTAGTGTGTGGTTCTTTATATTTTATCTCACAGGTGTATAATACGGTTGTAATAAACAAAGGATAAGGTGAGTGAATATGGCACTGTTTCTTCAAATAACGACATTTGTGGTGATCGTCATTTTGGGTGCTGTCTCATTTCGATACTACCCACTCAAGATCACAACGAAAAATTTGACCATCGCTGCCATGCTGGTCGTACTTTCGGTAGCATTGCAGTTTTTTTCAGTCATGATCCCATTGTTTGGTTTTCCAAGTTTGAGAATCGACTTCTTGTCATTACCACTGATGATCATCGGTGTGATCCTGGGTCCCACATGGGCATTTGTTTCAGGGATCGTTCAGGATATCCTGGGTTTGATCGTCACACCGACTGGATTTCCTTTTTTTGGATTTATGCTCAATAAAGTGTTGGTGGGCATGATCCCTGCCGTTTTGTTTTTGACCAAAGACAAGATCGACAACAAACGAATCCATCAAATCGTGATGGGCTTGTTGGGATTATTTCTATTGGGATCTCTTGGCTATCTTTGGACGGTACAAGAGATCGTCGTGGAAGCAACGCCTTATGTGATCACCATCCCAACCAAGATCACACTTTCCATCATCACGATCGTATTGATCTTTGGATTGGGCATGTTTGTCAACTTATCACGACAACGCTACCAAAGTACGATCATCCCAGTGGCGCTTTGGACGTTGTCAGTGTTGGTCGTGGAAGTGATCGTACAGTTGATTTTGACACCAACATGGCTCAGTGCGATGTATGGTATCCCGGTACTACTAAGTTTTCTTGTGCGTGTGATCAAGGCATCCGTGATGATCCCACTTTTGATGTTTATCGGGTATGGTTTATTGTCAATGATCATCAAAATGAGATTGTTTCGATAAGCAGTGTCATAAACCAATACAATTGAAACAAACACAAAACATCGAAGTCAAGATTCGTATCCAACAACTTCAACACGTTGTTCATACATCAAGTTCGATGTTTTTTTATGAGCATGACCAATGAAACAGCGATGTCTTAGGTAATTTTCTATGGATAAGCGACTTTAACACTTGACATTGTTTGCAAACTTGACAAGAAACGAGTCGATTTTCACATTGTATATTGATAATGATAAATGCATGTAATACAATTAATAAAATGTAGTTAACGACTTGCTAGATGGCACTAGCTCATGGGAGGAAAAATGCCGACAATCCAGGAGAAGATTGAGGGGACAGTCTCTAAGTTTCAAAGTGGCTTAGAAGACGGGAAAAGTAAGATTCAGGTGGCTCAGGAGATCTCAAAGCATAAAAAAACATCCAAAGAGGCATCCGAAGAAAAAGCAATGTTGTTGTTTCGATTAGGGGAAGTAGCATATCGAAAATTGCGAGATGGTGAGATCCCCACAACAGATTTCGAAGTATTCATTGAGAAGATCATTAAAAAAGACAAAGAGATATTCGATAACCAAAAAGCTATAGAGTCTTTATCGAACTCTCAAAAGCCAGAATCACTCTGTAGTAACTGTGGTGCCAAAGTACTGCAACATGACAAATTTTGTGGAAGTTGCGGAACCAAGGTTGAAGTTGAAAAAGAGACAGATCCACTTACACTCACTGAGTGTCACTCTTGTTCAACACAAATCACCATTAGTAGCACGTATTGTCCGTCATGCGGTACAAGACAACGACCTCTTCGTGAAGGGGGGCTGGACTGATTGTACTGCAAAACATGCGGCGTGAAGATGTCAGATCATGATAACTATTGCTATCATGATGGAAGCTCATTAAAAGAAGCGACGACATCATTCTCTATACTAACCAAAGACCCAGTATTTTGTTCATCATGTGGTGTTAAAGTCATAGAATATGGCAATTATTGCTCGTCGTGCGGATCGGATTTACAGACATTGGATGTTCAGTCCAGTACTTCCGGTGCTATCATCACGAGCGTGAAAGAGAAGAGTTTCATTCCTTCCTTCCAAGGCGGGAAAGCACAGAATAAATCATTATCCAATATCAAAGATTACTTATTGAACCCAGGAAAAATCCTGTCGGTATTCAAGGCGATCAGCGTAGGTGTAGCAATCAGCCTTCTGATCAATTTTGCGTTTGCATTGATAGCAAGTGTTGCTTTGAACACTACTGTAAGTAATGAAATTCAGAGGACCCTAGGTGAGTATTCCATTTTTTTACCTAATGACCTAAGCATCGTCAATCCAGGCATGATGTTGTTGATCATGCAAGGCATCATGGTTTCGCTTAATATCAGTGCTGCCAACCTTGTCTCTATGAACTTGGATGTCAGTGCCGGAGTGTATATTCTTATGGTTTTGTTTGCTCTTCCATTTATCATAGGGGGAAGGATCAACGGCAAACGATCAAAAGATATCGACGGCAGACACATGATTCTGTATTCAATCGGTGCAGGATTTATGAATGTGTCATTTCTGTTGATTTGTTTCATGTTTGCACGCTATTCAGAAACCTTTCAAGCGGCAATGGCAGTAGGTACAATCAGTATATCCTTTTCGATGTTTGACATATTCGTCAAAGGGTTTTTGTTTGCATTTTTGTTCCATATATATGGTATGTTTTTGAGTCAAAAACGCAAAATGAAGAAACTTGCTGATGTTCTGGTTGAACATTTCAAACGTGGGCCACAGATACACTATGCCATCAAAACATTCGTGTTTGGCATGATATTTTTGTATGTGTTCTTTAACATTGTTGCGAACTTCTACTTGTTAAGCATAGATCAGTTTTATCCTAGTTCGACTATTTTGATGATTCTTTTAATGACTCAACTAATACCCTATCTAAATGGTTTGACTCATCTTTCAAGCTTATCATTCGTGGCATTAAGAAGTTGGGGTTTTGAAAGGATGGATATCAGTATTTTCAGTGTATCAAAGATCTTGGAAGACATTGGTCAGGAAATCTATGTCATTGCTCTGCTGGCTTTTTTGATTATTGTCTTTCTGTTTTTGAGTGCAGGTTATCAAATGAAGAAAAAACATTCGATTGTTTCAATCAAAGACATTTTTTTCTTTGGATTGTTCTATGCGTTTTTATCAGGTTTCTGGTTATGGTTGGGAAGAGGTGTCATCAAGATGACTGGTTATGCTTTTCAGTCAAGAATAGGAAACGGTTTTCAAGTTGAGACAAATGTACTAATGTATGTAGTTCTTGCATTGATTCTTTCATCATTGATAGCATTTGCAGGAACAAAGATGGTTAAGAAAACTAATAATTGAATAATTTGATACAACTGAAAACATTTTTATAAATGAAATATGAATAGTTGGCTTGAGTTGAGGTCTGACTCAATCCAATTGCAAAAAGATAGATCGTGATGGTTGTCAGTAAGAAACATGACACATTCAAGTGATAGAGGCAAATAATCTATATAAAAAAGTACTCATTTAGGCATTTATCTGTTTTTGATTACATGAGTAACTGATAAAGCAGCGTTTATGCTCAATGAACTCGTTTTTTGTTTTACATCGATCAAACCTGCAAAGGAGAAAAATATATGTTTTGTAAGAACTGTGGTCATACATTACAGGAAGGAAGTATGTTTTGTACGGAATGTGGTGCAAAGACGGTACTACCTGTTCAATCGGATGATCCAATAGTAACCCCAAATCAAGCAAAAATTGAAGAAGTCAAAGAAGTCAAAAAGCAAAAGAAAGCAATCAAAGAGAAAGCACCTAAGACAAAAAAAGCCAAGAAGATGCCAATGTCACTTGTTGACACTGTTTTCGTTTTTGCAACAGTGTTTTTGCTGGCCATGCTTTACTTCAATCAAAGCAATCCTGTAAAGACGATCCAACAATATTACAATGCAGTTCTGACTAAACCAACCAGCGAAGTTTGGTTACTATACACCGAAGATAAACGCCACGAATATGGATCGAAAGACGATGAACAGTTTATTGCTG
>CALFEZ010000070.1 GCA_937957895.1 uncultured Erysipelotrichaceae bacterium | reverse complement strand
ATCACCGCTTTATGGTTATGTCTCTCCCATCCTGGCCATCGCTGGTGCATTTTTGATCATCTATGGTGGGCTTACGGCACCGAAGTTCAATGTGTATATGATCGTTTCTCTGATTGGTATCGGAGCTGGTCTGCTCATCAGACCCAAGCTTTCAGCATAAACAAGACCCGCATCGAGATATGCGGGTTTTTTTGTGTGATCACAAGCATGTTGGGAAAGCTAAACAGAGAAAATGCAATTATGTTGTGTGGACTGTCGTGAGTCTTTGCTTATGTCAAAGCATGTCTTCTATGGAGACTACAGTCCAAACAGTACTGAAAACATCGAATTTTCCAAGAAAATAGAAAAACTTTCCCATGGATTTTGTGATGATAATGTACGTATCTTGATTTTAATGGTACGATATTAGTACCAATGCATGTCATTGTTGTCATTCACATGATCAGGGAGAACTTCAAGTGCCACTGGAAATAATCCGAAATGATATCACAAAGATTGCGGTTGATGCCATTGTCAATGCAGCAAACCCTTCCCTGCTAGGTGGAGGTGGTGTTGATGGTGCGATCCATCGTGCTGCTGGCCCACAGTTGCTGCAAGAATGCAAGACCCTTGGGGGTTGCAAGACGGGACAGGCAAAAATAACAAAAGGATACTTATTGCCAGCCAAGTATGTGATCCACACGGTAGGCCCCATATGGAAAGGTGGGACCCACAATGAAGAGGTATTGCTTGGCAAATGCTACCAAAATGCTTTGGCATTGGCAAAGGAACATCGACTTGAATCGATCGCTTTTCCGCTGATTTCTACGGGAGCATTCAAGTTTCCAAAAGACAAAGCATTAAGCATCGCCATAGCTGAGATCGGTACATTTCTGTTGGAAAATGAATTGATGGTGTATCTTGTCGTGTTTGACAAAGCATCCTTCCAATTATCAGAAAAACTGTTTTCATCCATCAAACAATACATCGATGATCACTATATCGACAATCTTCAATCCAATGAGTTGGATCGCAATGACCTGCAAGCTGCTTTTGCTCAAGAATCAATACGATATTCGCTCTCACATCAATCCGATAAGATGACTTCTACTCGCAACTTGGATGATATCATCAACAACAAAGATGAAACATTCTCAAATATGTTGTTGCGACTGATCAAAGAAAAAGGGTTTACTGATTCTGAGATCTACAAAAAAGCAAACATCGATCGTAAGCATTTCTCCAAGATACGGACTGATGAAAACTACAGCCCAAGCAAACCAACGGCGATTGCGCTAGCGATCGCATTGTCGCTCAATCTTGATGAGACCAAAGATTTGTTGCTCAGGGCTGGTTTTGCGCTTTCAAACAGCAGTAAATTTGACATCATCATCCAGTATTTCATTGAAACCGAAAACTTCAATATCTTTGAGATCAACGAAGCCTTGTTTGCCTTTGATCAAAACTTGCTGGGCGTTTGAACATAAACGGTCATCATCGAAAACCATGCTCTGAAAATGTCGCCTTGGATGCGACCTTTTGTTTTTGTCAAAATGATATCCTCTGATCATAGAAAGAAATTGGAGGAATTACGATGAACAAGAACTTGACCGAGTTAGTGTTTATATTGGATCGAAGCGGTTCTATGAGCGGTCTTGAAAGTGATACGATCGGTGGTTACAATGCCATGATCAACAAGCAAAAAAAAGAGCCGGGAAAGGCACTTGTCACAACCGTATTGTTTGATCATGAATATGTGTTGCTTCATGATCGTGTCGACCTTGAACGATTAAAGCCAATCACACACGATGAATACTATGTTTGTGGGACTACCGCATTGTTGGATGCCATTGGCAAAACGATCCAAAAAATGATCCATGTCCAAAAACGGACAGCGGATGAAAAAGCAGGACACGTGTTGTTTGTGATCACAACCGATGGTATGGAAAATGCCAGCAAAGAGTACCGTTATGATAGGATTCGTCAAATGATCGAACATCAAAAGAACAAGTACAACTGGGAGTTTATCTTTCTTGGAGCAAACATGGATGCAATCAGTACCGCACAGCGTTTTGGTATCCACAAAGACAGAGCAACTACTTTCAATGCCGACAGTGAAGGAGTATCTCTCAATTATGAAGTGATCAGTGAAACCATCAGTGTTTTACGTGCCAACAAAAACATCCATGAAAACTGGAAGGATCGTATTGACGAAGATTTTCTCAAACGCCGCAAAGATTGAACCACAAAGAAAAGTTACCAAAAAAGTAACTTTTCTTTGAGAGCTCTTTGATTTACTCATTGATGTTTCATTGGGTTGCCCCAGCATTTGATGGTTGGTGCTTTTACTGATGACTGAGATATTGATTTTAAGCCATCTTTTGCTGGTCTGCTCATCAGCCCCAAGCTTTCATCATAAACAAAGCCCGCATCGAAGCATGCGGGCTTTTTTGACATCGATCTTCTGTTTAAGCAAGTCGATCAATCATGATCATCATGTTCTTTTTTGGAACTCTCCAACCGTTTATGGATGACATAAGCATTTAAAAAGGAAAGGATACTCAAGATGATGCTCATACCAAGCAACAGCATGGATTCTTCATTGAACAAATACACGAAAAAAGATACTAAAAAAGCTAATCCTGCTACGATCCATATATTACGGGCAAACGTGAATCTTCTCATGACATACCCTCCTTTTTTGTTGGATTTTGGCACATAAGATATTTCGTCATGATTATACCATTTTTATACAGCACAAACAAAAAAGACCATGAGTATCAACTCATGATCATGTATCACTTTTTTCAAGATCGTTTCGGATCTTGGTGGTAGATACTCCTTGTGTCCTGGGTAGATAGACTACCTCACAATACTCTTTCAGATAATCAAACTCCCCTTCCCAATCATCGCCGATGACAAACACATCGATGTCATATTTCTTTACATCATCGATCTTTTGTTCCCAGGATGCCTCTGGTATGACCAGATCGACGTATCGGATCGCTTCAAGCATCGCTTTACGTTCTTCATATGGGTGATAGGCATGCTTGCCTTTAAAGGCATTGAGTTCTTCGGTAGAACAAGCAACAATCAGATAATCCCCCAACGCTTTCGCTCGCATAAGAAGTCGTACGTGTCCCCAGTGGAGCAGATCGAAAGTTCCATATGTGATGACCCTTTTCATAGTTTGACATTGTGCAGCACGTTTTGGACATCATCAAGCTCATCGAGCATGGCA
>CALFEZ010000069.1 GCA_937957895.1 uncultured Erysipelotrichaceae bacterium | reverse complement strand
GTTAGAATTATTATACACTTTAAAGATTTTTGTAATTGTGCCGACAGTTGTAAAAACAGTATCAAACAAAACAGTATCAGTAGAAAATGAAAGCTGTAAATCAACATTATTGTTTAAAATATCATCTTCTTTTTTGCATGATTCAAATAAAAGAATAATACAAGAAAAAGTAAGTAATAAGGAAATGAATATTAATTTCTTCATTAGTACTTTTATTATTTGTCGTGACATTTGTCCATACAAGCTATGTTCGTAAAAATCGTTTGTTGATCGGTGTGATCCTGTATCTAGGTATCGCCATGCTGCTAAGTACCATCCAGACCAACATCTTCAACTTACCAATGGTGACGTGGTCGGGAGACATAGAGTTGTTGATTTGGGCAGTGGGACCTGATATGCGCCAGTGGCTTCCTCAGTTTCTTGATTCGATCGTTATAAATCTAAACTGGATCAATATCATGATTTGGATCGGATATTTTGTTGCACTGATCGGCATCCTATTTAGCTTTACTCAAGTCTTGATCGAACGCAAACTGGAAGTCGATTAAAACAAAAGGTGTGAAAAACACCTTTTTTTGTATTTGTGATAGAGTGTTGCATTTTTGTTTGTTATACTTAAAATATAAGAAATCAGAAAGAGGTACATAATGAATATTGGATGTCCCAAAGAGATCAAAAAACATGAATACCGCGTTGGATTGATCCCGACACACGTTGCGACTTACGTGTCTTTTGGTCATAACGTGTATATCGAAAAAGGAGCAGGTCTCAGCAGCGGATTTGAAGATCAGGAGTATGTTGATGCCGGTGCCGTTATTTACGATGATGCTCAGTCAGTCTGGAATCATGCTGACATGATCATCAAAGTCAAAGAACCGCTTGAAAGTGAATATCGTTTTTTCCGTGAAGGATTGATCATTTACACATATCTTCACCTAGCTGCTGATAAACCACTTACAGAAGCTTTGATGAAACAGAAAGTCACCGGTATCGCCTATGAAACGATCACTGATGAACACAATGGACTGCCGCTGTTAAAACCCATGAGCGAGGTAGCCGGCCGATTGAGCATCCAAGAAGGTGCCAAGTACTTGGAAAAACCATTTGGTGGACGGGGTGTGTTGCTGGCTGGTGTTCCGGGTGTACCAAAAGGCAAAGTGGTGATCATCGGTGGTGGGACAGTCGGTACCAATGCAGCAAAAATCGCAGTTGGTATCGGAGCAGACGTAACTATCCTTGATAAAAGCATTCGACGATTGGAACAGCTCGAACATATCTTTGGATACTCTGTCCAAACTCTCTATTCTACCGAAGCAATCATTGCTTCTCAGCTTGAGACTGCAGATCTGGTCGTTGGTGCTGTGTTGATCCCTGGAGCCAGTGCTCCAAAAGTCATCAAACGCTGGATGCTTGCAAAGATGCGTCCGGGAAGTGTGATCGTAGATGTTGCTGTGGATCAAGGGGGATGCACCGAAACGACAAAAATGACATATCATGATGATCCTGTTTATGTCGTAGATGGTGTTGTTCATTACTGTGTTGCCAATATGCCGGGAGCCACTCCAAGGACATCGACACAGGCTTTGACTAATGCCACATTGGAGACTGGATTGATGATCGCCAATTTGGGATTGGAAAAAGCCGTTACAATCAATCATCATCTTTTGGAAGGATTGAACACATACAAAGGTCACTGCGTCTATGAGCATGTTGCTGACGCGCTGCAGTTACCGTATACACCTGTCAAAACATTGTTATGATGCATGTTTTTCAGTTTTATCATGAATCTGTTATAATGAAGTAAAGAAGGTGAAGCTATGCCAAATGTGTTAACACATGGGTTGATGGCTAAACAAACACAAAAGCAGTTGTCAGAGTCGTTGGTTTTAGATGCAATAAAAGCACACCCGAAAGTGTATCTTTTTGGTAGCAACGGCCCTGACATTTTGTATTATTACAATGTTTGGCCATGGCTCGATCAGACAAAGACAAAGAAGTTCAAACAATATGGGGATATGGTCCACAGTGAAAGAATCAATGACTTTTTCGATACCATGATTGCCATCGCTCAAAAGCAAGATCATCGCAATCAGCAGATCATGCTCGCTTATATTGCTGGCTTTATCTGTCATTGGGCATTGGACAGCACAACTCATCCTTTGGTGTTTTATCGTACCGGAGATATTCAGAGTGCTGGGCATCAGTATGATCATTTTCGCTATGAGTCTGCCCTTGACAGCAAGATCACTCAGCAAGTGTTCGAAGAAAAACTAAGCAAACACCCAACGTATCGATACATGTCCATGGAAAGTTATCAAGAAAAGGTAGTTGCATTTTTGATCTCTCAGGCGCATCAGAGGGTCTATCAAAGTGACATAACGGTTGAAGAATGTCTGACATGCATGAAGCATGCTAAAGGAGTATTGAGGATCATGTTTGATCCTTGGACGTTGTGGTTTGATGTGATCCAGATCTTTGAAAAAGTGATCCTGAAAGACCCTTGGCGTTTTTCATCGCATATGGTAATCGGGCGGATCGATGAAAACTTCGATGAACTTAACAAAAATCAGGATGCCTGGTTCAATCCGACAGATCCTGGCACGCAGCATCATGAAAGTTTCATGCAATTGTTTGAACAAGCGATCGGAAGAGCTAAGTTGGCATTGATCGCTCTTGAAAAGACCCTTGAAGGAAAAATCGACAGTATAGGAGGAGTCATTTTGGATCGATCCTATGACACCGGTCGATCTGATCAAGCTGATATGATCATTTTTAACAATATATACAAATAACAATATACAAAAAAAGAGACCATAGGCCTCACACCCCTTATTATAACAGCAATAAGGGGAGGATGGTAGACTGATAGTGGAGATGTTTTATCGTATAATGAACATAAGGAGGTATTATTATGCGAGTGAATATTCATGGCAAGAATTTGACGATCACGGATGCGATGTTTGAACGAGTCGATAAAAAACTCTCGTTTTTGGAGAAGTACTTCAATATCGACGAAGATACCATCGCCAATACAGTGGTCCGCAATTATCCCACGGGGATCAAACTGGAGATCACGATCCTCACCAAAGTAGGGTATCTGCGGGCGGAGGTCGTCCATGAAGACTTTTATGCAGCCCTGGATCTTGCAATGGACAAATTGGAGGATCAGATCCGTCGCCAAAAAACAAGATTGTCCAAAAAGCATCGTGAAAAGTTGGCTGTCGCCTTCTTAAAACAAGCGGAAAACCTTGCAAAAGAAGAAGAACCGGTAGCAGAACCGGTTAGGACAAAAACAGTGATCGCTGAAAAAATGGATCTTGATGAAGCGATCATGAAGATGGAAATGCTTGGACACTCCTTCTTCATCTTTACTGATACGGAAACAGATGCCGTTGCCGTCGTGTACAAACGACACGATGGTGGATATGGGCTGTTGGAAACAGTATTTGAAACTTAAAAGAAAATCAAGGACCTTCGGGTCCTTTTTTGTTTCATTTTTCACAATCGGTTGACGTTGAGTTCTTAAAAAAGTAAACTAGTACTTAAAAAGAGGTAAGGAAAATGATCGTAGCTAGAAATATTTCAAAAAAATACGGTAAGTTGCTTGCTGTTGACCGGGTGAGTCTGCAGGCAGATCCAGGCAAAATCACCGTGCTATTGGGACCTAATGGAGCAGGTAAATCAACAACGATCAAAAGCATTGCCGGTTTGCTGCAATATCAGGGTGAAATCTATGTCGCAGATCATCCCAATCACACAAAAGAGGCAAAAAAAGCATTTGGATATGTGCCTGAGATGCCTGTTCTCTATGATGCTTTGACTGTTGATGAGCACTTGACGTTTATCAGAAAAGCCTATGGGACTGATCATGATGATGAAACTACAGATGCCTTACTGAAACGATTCGACTTGCTTGACAAGAAAAACACTGTAGCAAAAGAACTGTCAAAAGGAATGATGCAAAAACTATCTTTTTTATGTGCATTGACAATAAAACCAAAGGCTTTGCTTGTTGATGAGCCTTTGCTGGGGCTCGATCCCAGCTCGATCGAGGAAATGCTCAAGATGTTTTTGGAACTTAAGGAAAACAATGTTTCGGTGTTGTTGAGCACTCATATCATCGACATGATAGAACATATATGGGATGAAGCTTACATCATGAACAAAGGTAAGATAGTCAATTTCATAACAAGATCGGACACAAGCGGAAAAAATCTCAAGCAAATTTTCTTTGAAAGTGTGGGAGAGCGATTATGAGTGCTTTGGTGTACCTCATTCAAGTCAAGACATGGGGGATCATTCGCGGATGGTTTCGAAAACCAGTTGGAGCTGTGTTAACAGTTTTGGCACTTTTACTGTTTGCGTTTGCCATCGTTGGTGTTGCCATATATCCTCCATCAGAAGTCGGCGGAATTGATTTTTCATGGGTCGCTTTAGGTGTCAGTGTCTTGATGTACATTATTCTTTTGATTTCTTTGGTACAAAGGAAAAAAGCTTTGGTGTTTCTTAATGATGCATCATTTGTGTTGTCGGGTCCCTTTACACGAAAACAAATCATGGCATATATACTAATGAATGGTTTTGTTCAAACGATATGGATCACTTTGGGACTGATGGGATATGTACTACTGTTTCTGCGCTCATCACTTTCAGGGATAGGGTTATTGCTATCATTGATGTTGGGTATCTTTGTGTTTGGATTGTTTCTGGTGGTTGTTACATCCTATGATTATGTAC
The DNA here is from genome assembly GCA_937957895.1 of uncultured Erysipelotrichaceae bacterium. Taxonomy (GTDB): domain Bacteria; phylum Bacillota_I; class Bacilli_A; order Erysipelotrichales; family Erysipelotrichaceae; genus UBA6182. Next base: position 766 of record CALFEZ010000069.1, on the reverse strand, counting down.
TTGAAAAAACCATATCAAAGTATACTCCGATCAAAAAAATCCTTGTGTACGCATCACTATTATTGTTTTTGATCGTATGCATGATTCAAGTCATTGGGTTACCAGTCGATCCAAGTATGATTTCTGTTGTTTTTGAAAGTTTTCAGGTCCATGTGTTTCCCGTTTATGGCTGGTTGATTGGTGCATTGTATCATGCTCATATTGGTAATTGGACCTTTTATTGGCTCTATAATGGTGCATTGATTGCATCAACACTTATTGTTGGATGGTTGTTTTTTATCTTCAAAGGGGATTTTTACGAACAAGCAATCATGGACTCAGAGTTTGTGTCAGAACTCATCCAAAAAGCAAGAACCGGAAATGATACAGAGGTGGCATTGTTTCGAAAAGACATCAAAGATCGAAAAGTGACTTTTAGAAATGGAGCCTGGGTACTCTGGTCACGATTTGTTTTGCAGGCAAAGAAAACCAATCAGCTCTTTAGAGCAACTGATATCGTATTTTTTGTGCTTTACACATTCATTGCATGGTTTGGTGGATCGATCGAACTCTATCGTTTGATGATTTCACTTGTCATTTTCATAACGATCAACAGTGATGTTTTGCAGTATGAACTTCGACGACCATTTGTTTATCTTATCCCTGAGGACAGCTTTAAGAAATTATTGATCATGTTACTGCCCATGATCTACCGCATTCTGATCATCCTTGTTTTGAGTGGATTCGTGGCCTGGCTTGGCTTTGATCAAACTGTTTTACAGTCAAT
>CALFEZ010000068.1 GCA_937957895.1 uncultured Erysipelotrichaceae bacterium | reverse complement strand
ATCATGCAACATCAAAGAAAAGACATCGATGTATTTTTATTATCAACGCTTTTTGTTATTTTGCTTTTTGTTGTCTACATGTTCTATAGGAGGTCATATGAAAACTAAATGTATGTTGTTGGCTGTTGTTTCCCTTATTTTTCTGTCCATCAGCAGACTTAATGTTCGTGGTTCGATCGACGTTGTCATGAGAAAACAATTGCCGTATGAAGTTTTAAAAATCGATGTTCAAGAAAATAGTTTATATCTTAATGGTTGGGCTTTTATCAGTGACAACCAGCACTTTCTCGATAATTCAACTCATAGTATCGACTTGGAGTTTATTAGTCTTGATCATTCATTTAAAACACAAGCAAATCTTACCAACCATGACATGACTCATTTGATGCACTATAGAGGTGCGAGGATTTGTGGAGCTAAGGAGTTTTTTAAAGTATCTTCAGAATGCAACTACATTTACCAATATGTCGGATTTGAAACTTCTATCGACTTAGATAAGTTCAAAACTGATGAAAAATATCATGTCATGATCGTGGTACATGCAAAGCAATCACAAACAAGCTATAAAAGTCAGCTGTACTACCCTTTGGACAAGCCGTTGATCACAACCCACAATGATCATCTTTTCAAAGTAGTCTCAAACATCAAAGACACTCGCCTAACAATCAATTATCATAATGTCGTAGTAAGAAATGGTCCTTCTATGATTCACCCGGTATATCAGATGGGAACTAATTGCAGCACAACATATGGAAATCAACTATTCTATCGATTTGGATCTGTTTTTGATCATATTTTTGAGAAACATATCTACGATAGAGTTACCTATTATCGCATGAAGGGGAGTGTAGATTTATGTTTTGATCAGCGCAAGCGAATCAGGCAAGGGAATGAAATAGATCCAGTTTGGATTGCATCTACATTCGTTGAATACTCAGGAACAATGCTGACTGTTCAAAAGGAATTGGTGAACAGTGCACCAGTTCTGTATATCGATCATCCAACCATCACAATCAATGAGTATTTTGATCCGTTTGATCATGTAGAAGCATATGATGAAGAAGAAGGAAATTTGATCCATAAAGTAACGATCGTTTCAAATAAATATAAGAATCAAGTCGGTGTTTATCCCATCATGTTCAGGGTTGAGGATAAACACGGATATAGCGATCAACAGATTATGTATGTAACTGTCATAGAAGACAACAAACTACCTCCAATAATCGTTGCATCAGATAGAAAGATACGAAAGGGGAGCGTGTACGTGCCATTACAAAATGTGTATGCTTATGATGGTTTCAATGTAGATTTAACGGATCGACTGATCGTGCTAAATGAACTTGATACATCAAAAACAGGATTATATGATCAGTGTTTTTCAGTAACAGATGATTTTTATGTAACTACTATAAAATGTGTTAAAGTTGAGATCTATGATTTTGATGTTCGATCGTGGTTTCGATTTGTAGCAAATGACATTCCTTTTGTATATTCAGATAACTGGCGTGGATTTCAAAACAGATTAGCGATAGAACTAAGTAATCTCATTCCTCAAAAAAGCAAGATCATGACACAACACGTACGTTAGTAATGCTTTGAACTTCACAAAATAGCAGCAAGAATAATTAAATAACAACAGAATTACACAGTAAACGCTATTAATTAACAATATTCGCTTGCAATTGTTGCTTTCTTTGTTACAATGATAACAAAGAATGCGCTTTCAGCGAGAAAGGAGAGTTTATGGCGTACATCTTAGTCTTAGATCAGGGGACAACCAGTTCTCGATCAACAATCTATAATGAGAAGGGTGACAAGCTTGCACTGGTCCAGGAAGAGTTTAAACAATTTTACCCAAAAGCGGGTTGGTGGGAGCAAAAACCGGAGGATATTTGGAACAGTATTCTCAACACAGCCCAAAAAGCAATTAAAGAGGCAGGGATCACGGGAAATGATATTTCAGCATTGGGAATCACCAACCAACGAGAGACCACAATCATTTGGGACAAAGTAACTGGCAAACCTGTTACAAATGCCATTGTATGGGGATGCCGCAGAACCACGGATATTTGTAAAGAACTTATGGCAGATAAAAGAAGCGAAACTGTCAATGACAAGACGGGGTTAGTCATTGATGCTACATACTCTGCTTCGAAAATCCGTTGGGTTTTGGACAATGTCGAAAATGTAAGAGTCAGAGCAGAGGCTGGTGAACTGTTATTCGGTACGGTAGACACATGGTTGATATGGAATTTGACAGCGGGGAAAGTCCATGCAACTGATTACTCGAACGCTTCGAGAACAATGCTATTCAACGTTAAAGAAGGTGTATGGGATCAGGATTTACTAGACTTCGTGAACATTCCGAAAAATTTGTTCCCAGAAGTTAAGCCTTCAGTTGGTTTGTTTGGAGAATGTGATCCAAAATGGTTTGGAGCGCCTATCAAAATTGCCGGAAATGCTGGTGATCAACATGCTGCGTTGTTTGGTCAAGTTTGTTTTGATGACGGGGATGCTAAAAACACATATGGAACTTCAAATGTCCCGATGATGTTTATTGGTAACAAACCAATAAAGTCAGAAAAGGGATTGTTGTCACTTGCATGGCAAATGGATGGCGAAATCTCGTATTGCATGGGTGCGAGTATTTTAACAACAGGATCAGCAATCCAATGGTTACGTGACGGGATTAAGATTGTCAAAAGTGCCAAAGAAACTGAGGAATTAGCAAAATCTGTTGAAGATACCTTAGGTGTGTATTTTGTTCCTGCATTTAGTGGATTGGCAGCACCACACTGGGATATGGATGCTCGGGGTATGATCATTGGTTTGACTGCGGGAGTAACTGAAGCTCATTTAGCACGTGCTACGATCGAATCCATCGCTTATCAAACACGAGATCTGCTTGAAGAAATGGAAAGAGAATCCGGTGTAAAATTGAATGTTTTGAAGGTAGATGGCGGTGCAACCGTTAATGACTATTTGATGCAATTCCAAGCAGATATACTTAATTGTGTCGTGCAAAGACCACAAGATATTGAAACAACTTCTTTAGGAGCTGCATATATGGCTGGGCTGGGAGTTGGTGTTTGGAAGAGTAAAGACGAGCTGAAAGCCATTTGGAAAGTTGACAAAACGTTCTATCCAAATATGGATGAAGCAAAACGTGAAAGATTGTATGCCGGTTGGAAGCGAGCTGTTCGGTTTGCAAAAGGCTGGCTTGATACATCCATTGAAGTAAACGATAAGAATTAAGGTGAGACCATGTTAAAAACAGATGTTTGTGTCATCGGTGGCGGTATAGTTGGAACAAATGTTCTAAGAGTACTTTCCAAATATCACATACATTCTGTGTTGCTGGAAGCCAATATGGATATTGGATCTGGAGTAACAAAAGGCAATGGGGGCGTCGTACACTCAGGTTACGACGCCCATCATGGCACATTGAAGGCAATGCTGAATGTTAAAGGGGCAAAAATGTACCCTAAGTTAGCAAAAGAACTTGATTTCGTTTATGACAACACGCCGACTTTGACAGTCGGTTTTGATCAAGATGACCGAGACGAGTTAGAGAAACTTTTGAAAAATGGTTATATGAATGGAGTCGAAGGTCTTCGTATTGTTGAACAAGATGAACTTCAAATCATTGAGCCACAAATCAACAAAAAAGCGCTATGTGCTTTGTACGCTACAAGTGCTGGTTTTGTCGATCCATATGAAGTTGCACAGGCGTGTGCCGAAAATGCTGTTTTAAATGGGGCTGAAGTGTTTACGAATGCTCGAGTGGTAGAGATCCAAAATCATCATGAAGGATTTATTATTAAAACCAAAAGAATGACAGTTCATGCAAAAGCAATAATAAACTGTGCTGGGGTATATGGAGATGTGATAGCAAAAATGGTTGATGATCCCAGCTATGAGATCCAACAAAGACATGGAACACTGTTGATCATCGATCAAGCAATCGGTTTTCGTTTACGAACATCTTCTTATCCTGTACCAAGAAATAACACCAAAGGAATGGCAGTAATTGCTGCAAGTGCTGGTAATATAATTATTGGATCTACAGCAACCATGACACATAACAAAGAAAACCATGAGTTCACAAAAGAAGAAGTTGAACATCTAATTGACTCCGCAAAAACCCTCGTTCCTGCTCTAAGCAAAGATCACATCATTCGAATATTTACCGGTCTAAGACCAGTTGAAATGCATCGGAACAATGATTTTGTTGTTGAAGAATCCAAAATCATACCATGTTTCTTTAATTGTATTGGTATCCAATCTCCAGGCATAGCAGCCGCACCTGCTGTTGCTGATTACGTTGTCAGTTTGCTTGCATCACGTATACCACTAAACTTAAGGAAAGACTATGATCCAACAAGAAAAAGCATCATCGATTTTTCAAAATGCGATGAAAAAAAACAGCGTGATCTCATCCAGCTCAATGCTGATTACGGTCATGTAGTTTGCCGTTGTGAGCTAGTCACTGAGGCCGAAATCAAGGATGCGA
>CALFEZ010000067.1 GCA_937957895.1 uncultured Erysipelotrichaceae bacterium | reverse complement strand
CTTAACTAAACACGGAGCTTTCATTTGAAACGGAACTTCAATTACAATTCAAGCTTTGAAATAGACTATAAGAGCATTGGTTGGTTGAAGCATGGTTATTTACATTTAAAATGTTCATGCTATGATAAGAAAAAGGAGGATGTTGTGTGATCTCTAAAAAATACTTTGTTTGGGTGGGGTTGGTTTTTGCTGTATTGGCTTTTTTGGCTTTTTATATTGGCGTAGCCGTGATTTTAGGTAAAGAGATATTGCCTGAAAACGTCCTCGCCTTTGCAATTTTTTCATCGCTTTCCGGTATCATCGCATCAATTTTCGTCTATCTGCAAAGAAAGTTTGGTTTTATCATCTATGCCATCGGATTTGTTGCAGGATTCATATCCATGCTCTATTCCTTCTCTATTGGAATGGATGGTTGGGGAGACCTTATTGGTCTGATCCAGATGATGTTTATCCTTGCCATCTCTTTGGGTGTGGCTATCGTGGTCGAAACCATTATCTTTGTTGTCGACAAATCCAAAAAGAAGAAACAGATCTGATCATTTATGATATGGGATCTTTTGTGCGATGGTATAGCTGCGATATAGCTGCTCGATCAACATGATCCTCAATAACTGATGAGGAAATGTCATTTTGGAAAAACTTAAACGGGTGTTTGCCCGTTTTTTTAGTGTTTCATTCACTCCATCCGGTCCTCCTATCACAAACACGATAGGGGCAGGCTGGTAGTTGAAATGTTCGATGAGCATGTCACTGAGTTGTGTGGAACTAAGTAACGTACCTTCGACATCACAAAGGATCACGACATCCTGTTCAAAGAGTTTGTCTAAAATTCTTTTGGATTCGTCGTCGATGGCTTGCTTTATCTGAGCATCGGAAAGGTTTTTGCTTCTGCGGGCTTCCGGAAGCTCGATGATCAAGGGATGATAGGCTTTATTGAATCGTTTGAGATATTCATCAACGAGTTGTCTTGCTCCGGCTTCTTTGACTGACCCGATCGCTATGATCTTGATCATCCCAAAACCACTGTCAAAGTAACGTCACGATTGTCACGTCTGATTCTTAACCGTACACTGTCACCGACATTCTTTCCATACAATAATTGTCTGAACTGTTTGAAACTTTCGACCCTGACACCATCAAATTCCATGATGATGTCATTTTCCATGATACCCACCTGTTTGGCAGGACTATCATCCATGACTTGCGTAATGAACACTCCTTGAGTTTGGTTCAGATCGATACCCAAAGCATTCTTCTGATAAAGCGACATTTCCGAAACACCGATCGCTGCGATGCCAAGGACCGGTCGAATGACTTCACCGAACTCTTTGAGTTGGTCTACGATCGGAAGCACTTCATTGATAGGGATCGAAAACCCCATTCCTTCGACTTGTTGCATCACGATCTTCATGGAGTTGATGCCGATGATCTCACCATTGAGATTGATAAGCGGTCCCCCGCTGTTTCCAGGGTTGATCGCAGCATCTGTCTGCAACACATTCATGTCCCAGTCAGCTATGCCGTTGCCGCTAAGGTCGACTGCGATCGTGCGATCTTTTCCCGATAAAATCCCCATCGTCACTGAACTCTGAAAGTCCAATCCAAGCGGACTTCCGATGGCAAGGACCCATTCTCCCACTTTGGCTTTCGATGAATCTCCGATCCTAAACGCATTCACATTGAAATCAGGAGAGGTTGAAAGAAGAGCCAGATCACTAAATATGTCCGATCCCAAAAGTACTGCCTGAAATGTCCTGCCATTGGCGAACACGACTTCGATCCTATCGGCATTGGCGATCACATGTTGATTGGTCACGATGTGCACGATATTGTCGGATACTTCAATGATCGCACCGCTACCGGTCCCTAAAAGCCGATTGTTCAAATAAGAACTTACTCCGACGACTTTGTTGATGGAGTGTTCAACCACTTCCGTCACGTCGTCGGTAAAGCTGATGTATTTGTTTTCGATGATTTGGATCTGCTCGCCACTGACATTGTCGATGGTTTGCTGAAGGCGATCGACTTGCACACTTAGATAGATGTTGAATCCTACTAACACTGCAAGCATTAGGTACAATACTTTTTTCATATCGAACCTCCTACAACGATTTCAAACTGCTTCGCTGCTCGTATCACGGGTACACGAGCATGTAATCTCAAATAATTCGTCACTGTATGCAGAGCCAATCCGATCGTATTGGCCTCTTCACTGATGTGTGCCAACAAAACTTCCTTGGTCTTTTCTGTAATCACTTTTGACAATATGATCGCACTGTCCTGATTGCATAAGTGTCCGTTATCGGAGAGTATCCTTGCTTTTAGAGAGTGTGGTCGCTTCAGTTGCATCAGCATCATGGGATCATGATTGCTCTCAATAATATAGTAATCAGCATCTTTTATCAAAGGAATCACACTGTCTTTGACATACCCGGTATCGGTGATGAACACCAACTTTTCAAACTCATCTTCGATGATGTACCCTACTGTCATATGGCTATCATGAGAAAGTCCTATCGGTGTGATGGTACATTCATTGATCATAAAAGGTTCATTCTCATATACCATCGTCACATGGTTCGTCTCTAGCGATATCGGTGAATATGTCGGCACATGCAAAAAGTGTTTGATCTGTTGGACATGATCGTGATGATCATGAGTGATCAGCAATGCATCGATGGTATGGGTGGAAAGGTCAAGATCCATCAAGGATCTCAAAAGGTGTGATTTGGTCCCTCCGCAATCGATCATCAATGTGCTCGATCTTGTTTGGACGATGAAGCAGTTGCCTTTGGATCCACTGGCAATACTGGCATATCTCATATCAGCAGTTAAGGACCCGGCACGGATTGATCCGAACTCCGTTGCGTATGACAACAAAATGGACATGAGGTCCGGTAGTGACTCCTGACATGCCGATCCTTGCGATCGCTTCACCCTTTTCCACAGCGACTCCCACCGGGAACCATGCAGGTCCGGCAAGATGCCCGTATTGGGTTTGATATCCGTTGTTGTGGTTGATGCGGACATAATATCCGGCAACACGATTGTATCCGCGTTCTGCGATCACTCCACGGTCTGCTGCATAGATCGTACCATAGCGATTGTAGCGATCGACAATGTCGATGGCTGTGTGTCCGGCATAGCAATACCACCCACAAGTGATCCGTGGATTGTTGACGGGCCAACGGAAAGTTCCACTACCGACTCCGGGAATGATCCTCGTTCCGTATCGGATCACTTCTCGAACCGGTTGTTTGGTAATGACAGATGATTGGGCGACCCCTTCTACCAAAACACCGTTGATGTATGTTTCTTTGTAGACGACATCTTTGGCTCCAAGTTCTTCTCTGGTTTGGATGACGCTCAATCCCTCACGCAGAGAACTATCCGGAATGTATAATGTGCTTTGAGGATAGACTGGTTCTGATACCAATCTTTCTCTGGTAACAAACACGTTGATCGGTGAGTTGAAGTATGTCACATTCAGCTGAGAGCCTACCTCAAGCAGTTGGGTTTCTGATCGTAGGACATTGCTGTTGATCGACACCACTTGTTGTGCAGTCAATCCGTTTTTGGAAGCCACACCTTCTACGGTATCATATGGTTGAACGGTATACGTTTTGATGTCGGTTCCGTATCCATAACTTAAAAAGTAAACGATCTCGTTTTTGTTTTTCAGGATATCCGAACGTGAAGCAAGCCCCTTTGACACCGTGATGTTCTCAACGACGTTGAAGGACAGTTCTCTGTATCCATAACTGGATAATGGAGGTGGATCTTGTTGGTTGCGGATCCTATTGTATGCTTCTTCTGATACGAAATTCAACAAGTACTGTTTTCTGGCTTCTTCGAAATCATCAAGATTGCGTACAAATATAACTGCACCGTTTGAAAACTCGATGCGATTGACTTCCACCGCAAACAAGTCATTGGTTTTTAGATAATTGGTAATATCCTGATCGATATTGCTATATAGAAAAGTGCTCGGCTCTCCGACGATGAAAATATCACCGCTTAGCCCTACCTTCGAACCAGGAAAATCAAGCGAATAAATATCATTGTACACTTGATCGAGCATATTGCTGATCGAGTTAGGGTCATTCAATACTCCAATCAATTGACCTCTTTCATATATCTTGAACACATCGCGTGATGTGGTTGTGGTTCCGACGATCTCCTGAGAAAGCAATGCACTTTCGATCTCGGTTTTTGCCAAAGCTTCGGCACTGGTCGAAAACAATCGCACCGGAGATGCATTGAGCCATGTGAGTCCGAGACTGATGATCAATGCTGCCAACAAAGGGATATGTTTTTTCATGCTCTCTCCTTTCTTATACGTTATTCTTTCGCATAATTATAGAACGCATTGATGTTTCGGTCAAATGCCAACTCGATGCGACGGGTTGGACCATTACGGTGTTTGGCAATGTCCACTTCCACTTTTTCCTGCATGTCTTCCACTTTTTCTTTTTGATAGTACTCATCACGATATAAAAACAAAACGATATCGGCATCTTGTTCAAGGGCTCCTGATTCACGTAAGTCCGATAGCATCGGTCTTTTGTCTTCACGTCTTTCTACCAATCGCGACAATTGCGACAATGCGATGACCGGCACTTGCATCTCACGTGCCAGTGCTTTTAGCCCACGGGAAATCTCAGAGACTTCCTGTTGGCGGTTTTCGCTTGCTTTTGCGGCACTTAGGAGTTGGATATAATCGACGACGATCATTCCCAACCCTTTTTCTGATCGAAGCTTCCGACATTTCGAAAAGATCTCAGCAACTTTGATCGATGGTGTGTCATCGATGTAGATCGGAAGATTTCTCAGTTCACCGGCAGCTTCATTGAGCATGTTCCACTCGGTGTTGTTTAAAAACCCTGATCGCAGTTTGGTTCCATCTACCAATGAAGTGGCTGAAAGCATACGCATGATAAGTTGTTCGGCAGGCATTTCCAGTGAGAATACTGCCACCGGCAAACTGTTGTGACGTGCTACCTGAATCGCAAGATTCAATGCAAAAGCTGTTTTCCCCATCGATGGTCTGGCAGCAAGGATGATGAGATCTCCTTTTTGCAATCCGTTGGTCGTGTTGTCCAATGCTCGAAAGGACGTTTTGATACCGGTGATGTTGCTTTTTTGTTCACTCATTTTGGTGATGTTGTCCATCACCAGAGAAACGATTTCCTTGGTATCCCTAAAGTCGGTCGTTCTTCTGGTTCGAGTGACATGGAGGATCTGTTTTTCAGCTTCATCCATCAAAGCATCGATCCCTTCTTCCACATGGAATCCCTGTTCTGCGATCTTTTGTGCTGTCAGGATCAAATTGCGCATGTAGGCTTTGTCCTGTACGATTTCGATGTAATATTTGATGTTTGCCGATGAGATCGAATGATCTGCCAACTCCATGATATAGTCCGCTCCTCCAACTCGAGGCAACATGGAAAGGTCATTCAAACGAGAGATCAAAGCAGTGCCATCGACCATTTTCCCGGCTTCGACGATATCATTCATGGCACTGTAAATGACACGATGTGCTTCCACAAAGAAATCTTCCTTATTGAGGCCCATTTCATTGGCATTTTTGATAGCTGACGGATACATCAGCATGGCTCCCAGAAGTGCCTTTTCAGCATCCAGGCTATGTGGCAATTGACGTGTCATGTTCTTCCTCACATTTGTTCTTTGATATGGACTGTGATCGTGGCATTGACATCTTTGTGAAGACCTACTTCGATCTTGAATACTCCCAACTCTGTCAGTGCAGCGGATTGGATCTTGCGTTTGTCGATCTTGATGTCATGGCTGGATTCCAGTTCATCGCTGATCTGTTTGGTCGATATCGACCCGAACACTTTATCGTTAGCGCCTTTTTTCAGATAAAAGGTCAG
>CALFEZ010000066.1 GCA_937957895.1 uncultured Erysipelotrichaceae bacterium | reverse complement strand
TCGACTGATCTGATACCATACACCGGTGATGATCACGGCAATGATGACGGTGATGATCCCAAATCTTCTGTATGCTTTAATCTTTCGTTTGTTCATGTTTCTGTTCCTCCATCATAATGTAGTATTTTAAGATCTTTTGAATGACCTGTTGTAATTTCTTTGTATCTTCTGCTCCTAAATAATCAACCAAAGACTCCGTTTCTCGAATAAACGAACTGTTGGATCGTTTGACTGTCATCTTACCGTGATCAGACAACTCGATCAGATAGCTTCGCTTGTCATTGGGATGCTGAATGCGGTGGATATACCCTGATCGTTCAAGATGATTGACAAACTGGGTAGCTGCCGAAGCACTGATATTGTACTCGTGCTTGATCTTTGATATTGGAATCGGCCCTTCATCTGTCAGTTGCTGTAAAAGCATCAAATGGTGATACGGGATCTTTTCTTTATTGAATCTGTCACTGTTGAAAAGTTTGGCTTCCAACAGCCTTATCCTTTTGAAGTTGATGACTAACGATTCCAGTAATGCTCTTTTTTCTTTGTTGTCCATGGTTGTGTAAACTATTTAAGTTTCTTAAACAGTTTACCACCACTCATGTTTTTTCACAACAAAAATACTTGCTTCAGCAAGTATCAGTCTAGAGGTTGTTGATAGTATTTTCCATACACCTTTTCGATACGGCTCAGATCGATGAAGATGTCTTTGTCGATGCGCTTTGCGATCTCGATCACTTCATCCACTTCGTAAGCATTGACGACCATATATACCATGGCTCTTGGCTTTTTGGTGTAACCACCTTCCCCCCAGATCTTGGTGATGCCATGACGGCTATGCTCCAATATCGCTGCTACGACTTCGTCGGGAATGGCTGTGAACATCCGAAGTGCCATGAGCTTGTATCTATTGTGGAGCGAGTTGACGGTTTGGGTTGCCACAAACTGAAAGATCATCGAATACAAAGCTTTATCCCATCCAAATAATAATCCTGCCAATATCAACAAAGTTACATTCCCATAAAGGATGTAATGCCATGCTGATCGGTGTGTTTTGTTTGAAACATACAATGCAATGAAATCCGTTCCGCCTCCACTGGCATTGCCCAATAATGCCAAAGATGCACCAAATCCGGTTATGACTCCTCCAAAGACAGCGATCAAAAATTCATCATAGGTCACTGGGACAGCAGGCATGATCGTTACAAAGAAGCTGATCAGTGCAATGTGCAAAATGGAATATCTGGTGAACCATTTTCCAACATACCGATATACCAAGATCGTTGGATATATATTGAGAATAAGATAAAGGAGTCCAAAAGGAATGTTTACTTCAAAATAGCGTAGTGCAAGGCGTTGGGTGATGACCGTGATGCCGGTAAATCCCCCGGGAAACAGTTCCCCTGCTTCAATAAAGACCTTCAACGAAAAAGACATCAGAAGTGCTGATGCAAAAACCAGAAGTAATGATTTGGTGTGGGAACGGTTCTTCATGGTGGATCCTTTCAGCATCAATGGATGTGCCCAACTTGTTCGATAAAAGTGTCGATATCGACCATGTTCAACGTGGTAGAAAAACATGGATATTCTACATCAATGGCATGAAGCTTGTCAATGTAGGTACGACACCGGTGCAACTGACGTTTGATGATACGATGATTCAAACCAACTTGAATCTTTAAACGATCATGGATCTCAATCAATGTCTGATGATCACTCAGGATCCTGATGTGCATGTTGGGAACATATCTTATCCACATCTCTTGCGGGGTCTTTGATGAGGGTAAAGGAAAAAAGACAAGCTGATGCCTGATACTGATGCAAACCGGACATTTTTGTCGGATATGCAGATGGTGTTTGATCGCTTCTACGGTTCCTGACAGTGTCGTGCCATACATCAGGCAGGCATCATAAAGGATCTGTTTTGCTTTTTTATCAAGACTGATCGATGTCCCATCATACTGGATGAGAGTGGTCTTATGACGATCTGCGATCATGAGTAAGGTGTTTTTCAATTGCATGTTGCTCTCCCTAACTTATGATTCGCAGTCAATCAAATACTTCCTATGTCATATAAGAAAAAGTTGCGGCTCTATCCGCAACAGCTTCCTTCACACTCACCCTTATGATCATGATGATGTTCATGATCGTGATCACATTCGCCATCATGACAACAGTCATGATCATGATCGTGATGATGATGATGATGTTCCATGGCCCGTTCATAAGCCAAGGTATCGATCACGACACATTCTATCTCGATTTTGGCTCCTTTGGGCAAAGCTGCGACACCTACCGTGCTTCTTGCCGGATATGGTGCACTCATGACTGTTGCATAAATCTGATTCATGCTTTCAAAATCATTGAGATCGGTCAAAAACACCGTCGTTTTTAGTATGTGTCTCAACTCCAGATCCATCTCGGCAAGCACTGCTTCGATGTTTTGAAATACGCGATAAGTTTGTTCCATGATGCCGCCTTTTACCAACTGATTGGTGGCCGGATCGATTGGGAGTTGCCCAGATAAGTATACGAAATCGCCAAGTTTGATCGCTTGCGAGTATGGGCCAATCGCTTCTGGAGCATTGGATGATGAAATGCTATCGAACATATTGCCTCCTGTTATTCGTCCGCATCCATGCGGGAATAGACGTTCAATTCTATTTTATGAGCTTGATAATCTTTGACTCCAAGAACCTTCAGTGACATGTTTTGGTATACGAACTCTCTGTTTTTTCGTATCCTTGTACCTTGAGCCAGTTCATCGATCCAAGCAGCAAAAGTCTTTGCTTCTGTTTTGGGTTTTGGTTCATCTTCTAAGTAATCCTCAAAAAACTGCTTGATGGGAACGATCCCATCCACTTCGTATGTATGATGACCAATTTCTACGACAAATCGTGGTAGATCATCATACTCATCATATATCTCTCCGACGATTTCTTCCAGGATATCCTCTAAGGTCACGATACCCACGAAGTTCATGCTTTTCATGTTCTCTACAACGATCGCCATGTGCTCTCGTGATTTCTGCAGTTTCTCCAACGCTGTCTGAAGTCGGTGACGTTGACTCACAAACGTGACTTTCCTTAACAAGTTTTCCATAGAGATCGGTTTATCCATCAACAAGCAGTCAAGCACATCACGCTCGCGTATGATGCCTACCGCATGCAATCCTTCATAACTGATGACAGGTATACGCGAATACTTATGGGTGGAAATGACATCGATGATCTGCTCTTTGGTAGCATTATCATAAAGGAACACGACTTCATCACGAGGTCTCATCACTTCCCTGACGTTTTTATCATCAAAAAGGATCGCGCTTTCGATAAGCTCTCTTTCTTCTTGATCCAGCACCCCTTCCATTTCGATCGTTTGTACGATCTCGACAAGCTCATCTTCAGTAGCGGTGACTTTGCGATTGTCCTCATCCACCAGTTTGTTTTGGACACCAGCCGCAATCTCTACGATCGGTTTGATCATGATCATCAGCCACTGGATCGGGATGCTCATGAAGATGACGATATCCTCAGCATGTTCTTTTGCCAACACTTTTGGGATGATCTCACCAAACAACAAAATAAACACGGTCATCACAAGCATGGCATAGAGAACCCCAGCTTCATTGAACCGTACCGAAAAAAGATAGGTGGCGATCGAAGTCGCCGTGATGTTGACGATGTTGTTGCCGATCAAAACCGTTGTTAATACTTTTGTGTATTGGTTGACTTGTTCTAAGGCAAGCTTTGCTCGTTTCTTTTTGTTTTTGACGTGTTGTTTCAAGCGGATCGGGTTAGCGCTTGAATACGCTGTCTCACTTGCCGAAAAAACTCCTGACAACACCAACAGGATTGCTAAAACGATATAATACCCCACCTGAGGACTGTCCAATGATTACCACTCCTTATAATATTCGATTTCTTCTTGGATCTGTTTGCTTATACGCGCTTTGATAAAGCCACGCAAAAGTGTGATCAAAACGACCAACACGATGATGACCATGATGGCCAGTGAGATAAAATCATTAAGACTGCTGATCATGTCATCACCTCACGGCTATTATAGCCAAGTTTTATGAAATATTCAAACATTCAATCACTCATTTCAATCGTTTGGATCCACAACAGTGCACCTATGATCAAAGATGCCAATCCCAGAACCCATGCCAGCACTGATCCCACCATTCCGGCTGTTTGGACACGATCGATCGCAATCGCCACTGTACCGGCACTGAATCCGAACAAAAACAACACATTGACTACCAATGACTGTATGATCAAAGCAAGTCCCAGCACGATGATGCGCTGTTGGTGTTTGTACCATGGATCACGTCGCAAAAACTCAAATGACGCGATATAGAAAAGCAACAATGCCATGATCCAAAAACCGATGGGCAACACGTTGATCAAGGTCTGGATGATGGATCGGACTTCGATCCGGATGTCCATCAATGTGGCAATCAGATCGATCGGCCAATAAAGCGTACGAATGTTTGGTTCTGTGAGTCTGAGAAGTTCACGACTATTTGAGATTGTGACCATTATCGAGAAAACTCTGAACTGACCGATCAAAAAAACGATCGTTCCTGCAAGAAAGATGGTGGAAGTTACTTTAAAACGTCGGATCGGTGTGTCGATCCATCTATCGAATTTGCTCATTTGTGTTTGTCAAGCCAGTCTGCACCTTTTTGGACTTCCGTCAACGACAATGCTGGATATCCAAGTTGCTTGCTCACCTCGTACAAAACAATGGCTACCGAGTTGGACAAGTTCAAACTACGAGCATCGGCGATCATCGGGATTCGGATGCAATCTTCCAGATGATCTGCAAGCAATGGAAGTGGCAGACCGGTACTTTCCTTTCCAAAAATCAAATAGACATCTCCATGGATCGCTGCATAATCGATACGATCGGGAGATTGTTTTCCATATCGAGTCACGAAGATGCATTTTCCATTACATTGTTGCCAAAAGTCATCCCAATCATCGTGTTGGATGATTTGATCGATGTCTCCATAATCCATCTTTGCCCGTTTGAAAGCCTGTTGGCTCAACAGAAAACCCAAAGGATGGATCACATGCAAAGTTGCTTTAAAAGCGATGCAACTACGCAGGATGTTCCCGGTGTTTTGTGGAATCTCAGGTTCAAACAAGACGACATGGATCATGCTAAACTCCTTTTAGTTACAACTTTTGCGATCAAAAGCCAAAGCAGAACGCTCATGGACCATGCAAAGAGAATGGTTGCGATCATCCTTTGGAAAAAAGCCAACGGGACCATCACAACTAAACGATCGGTGCGCGGATCCAAAAGCCACAGATCATTGTCAAACAATATCTCATGAAACACGGTCCAAAACCAATTGAAATCCACGATCGCCAGCAAGATCACAACACCTACGGTGATCCCGATATACATCAGACTTCGCATGCTTGCATGGAATAAGGATGTTTTGAACTTCTGACTGTCTTTGATGTAACAAACAACCATGATCAGCAAAAACAAACCATAACCAATGTTGCGGATCAGTACCATGAGGTTGAATAGATCCAATACATCGATCATATGGTCGATCTCACGTTGATTATACATCATGGTGGGTTGCTGATCGATCATGACGATCACATCAAGATCCGTTTGATCTCCGGCAAGATAATCCAACAAATGATCGGTCGCGATCATTAGATCTTCCAGTGACATGCCAAGTGATTGTGCTGTCTCATTAGAGCGATAAAAAGACTCGAAAAAACCACGATCAAAAGACACCCATTGAATGGCAGCGGCAATGTTGGCAAAAAATAGGATGGTGATCGCAAATGTCATTGCTTTTTTCATAGTTTACTCCTTGATCGAGTTTAAGTAGTTGATAAGCGCTTGCACAGCCAATGCTCTATG
>CALFEZ010000065.1 GCA_937957895.1 uncultured Erysipelotrichaceae bacterium | reverse complement strand
TCAAGGCGACTATGTCATACAACAGACCATCAAAGGCCGCAGTTATAATCAACTGTATACCTTAGACAAAGAACAAAGCATCCTGATCGAAGGCAAGAGTATCACAAGAACAGTATCACTGATTTCCATGCGAGTGCTGTTGACGCTGACGATTGAGGGGTTGGTCTTTTTGATCTTGGGATATCGTCATCGTCGTACGTGGCTCATCTTTTTGATCACCAATCTTATCACGCAGGGGGGACTTAGCATCGCCTTAAGCGGAGCGCTTCCCACCAACTCTTATATTCTTTTGACATATGTCGTCTTGCAATCAGCCATCGTGTTTGTGGAGTGGCTGATCATGGTGCCGACCATCACTGAGGGCAAAAAGCTCAAACTGATGGGCACGATCCTCATCGCGAATGTCACCAGCATGTTTATCGGAGGGTACTTGTTGCTCTCACTGCCGATCTAAAAGAAAAACGCCTTTGTCCGGAAGGCGTTTTCTTTAGTTGCCGTAATTTACTTTGCAGACTCCGTGATCGATCTCACGCTTGGTCCACCATAAACCAACAAGGATCAGCAACAATGATATGAGCTTATAGGGTAATCCTGCCAAAGGCAGAGCTATTACTGAAAAGGCGATGCCGATGCTTGCAAAGAAGGCGATCACACAGGATGTGCAACCATAGGTCAATACTCCAAACAGGACGGATAGAAAACCTAGATTGGAGCTTTTGGTGTCTGACCCTTTAAGGGCAACATTGGCTGTGGATAAGGAGAGAAGCAGTGCCGTCGAGCCTGCCAGGAGAATATTCAGCACAATGTTGATGATCACCAAATACAGACCATAGTCGAGCTGCATCTGTTGGTAGGACATATTGAATCCATCCAGCATGATGTAGATCACCATGAAGAATGCAAAGAATGCAGCGCTTCTGATAATGTATTTGGGGGTTTTTATCAGCGACAACGCTTCTTCAAACATGCATTCACCTCTTCAGATCATGGTTATGATAACACATTGTGGTTGTATATTTAACTGATATGCTCACAAGACTAAAATACCCGGATGCGTGACCAGTACTTATTAAGAAACACGTCGTTTTTTTCTCGGGCACCATCAAGGTTTCCACTGTAAAAGACCGGGACATCGATGCCTGCTTGTACCAAATTTTCGATGGTTTGGACGATCAATCCATGGATGATGTATCCGGCTGTGATGTTGCTGGTGGGGCCGACAGGTTGATCAAAACCATCGATCATCGTAGCGGCATCTCCAAACTTGCTGTGATTGTCCAACACGATGTCACACACCTCAAACAAACGTTGGCCACTTTCATGCCGGCTGCTTTGACCTTTTGAGTAGGTGACGCTGGTGATGCAGATCGTCGGGATGTTGCGTTGTCTGCATTCAAGTGCCATTTCTACCGGAACGGCATTTCTTCCGGAGTTGGATACGATGATCACGACATCGTTGGATGTCGGACGATGATAATCCAAGATCAGTTTGGCATAGCCATGCAGTCGTTCGACATGCTCGGATTTGGTCACTTCATGATTTCCGGATACCCCATCTTCGATCATGGCATACAAGGGCACCAGTCCTCCGGCACGATAGAATACTTCTTCTGCGATCAAATGGGAATGACCGGTCCCAAAGGTATAGATCAACCCATCGTTTTGAATGACATCACTCATCAGTTTGGCAGCTTGGATCATTGTTTCTCTTTCTGCCTGATATGTTTTTTCCAATAAAGTGAGAACTTCTTTGCTAAATGTGTCCAGTATCATAAAAACACCTCCGTGCATATTGTAGCACGAAGGTGTTTGAGTTTGGTTTGATTTAAGATCAACTCATCGAAGGAGCAAACTTGAGTTCCTCCAGCATTTTGATAGCTGTTTCATTTCCTGATGAAGCTGCTTCACTGATATAATGACGAGCTTTGGTCAAATCTTTTTGTACATGAAACCCATGAAGATAGGCATTGCCTAAAAGTACCTGACTTTCGGCATCTCCCTTTTCAGCAAACACTTTGGCAAACCCCAAACCGACTTTGGGAAGATGATAGGTGTGGATCATGTCGTGAGTGAGGGTGTGGATGTCATAGATCTTGTTTTCATTGAAGTCATGAAGGATCTTATCCAGTGTTTCCATGACCAAAAAATCATCCGAAGCCTCCATAAAACGAATGTCCATGCTGATCCGGATCAGATCGATCGCCTTTGTAAGATCATCGTACTCATCGTTTTCAAAGACACTTGGATGATTCTCTGCGATTTCAAGTGCCTGCAGCAAGTCACGTCGATGAGATACAAACGTGAATTTGGCTCTGATCAGTTCTTCGTTATTGGGGTGATGCTTGAGTCCGGCATCCAGCACATAGAGGGCATCGGAGTAATTGTTGGTGAAGTTGAGCAAGCTGGCACTGTTGACGTAGCTTCCTACCTCATATACTCCGTTTTGGTATTTGCTGATAAGATCTGTTTTACGACTGTGTGATAGTTTTCTTTTCATGGAAGCTCCTTCTATAGTGATTATTATTTCAATGTCAACTGACACTATGTCACATTATAAGTGGAGGATAATAAAAGGCAATATGTTTGAGAGAGGTTGTTGAGAAAGTCAGGAATTTGGGAAAAATATGAGAAAAATGGTTGAGTTTTCCACAATGATTGATGACTGATTGAGTTTGATTTGTGTTTTGATATTGGAAGTCAATAGAAAATTGTAATGAGTTTATTTCATAAACCCATGTCTAATCAGTCTAAGGTTTGTGACAACTTTTTGAAGAAAGATCTTCAACCTGAAGATGCTGTAGAATCATTTTACACGAAGTTGATGGATCTCCTCATGGATGATGTCGAAATGAGTTTAGAATAATATTCACAAAATCGACTTCAACAGCATTAGTGGGGAGCAGTTGAAGAGATAAGCGTCTAACCAAAAAACTACCATTACTGATTGGTGAACTCAATAAAATGAAGCAAATCTTGAAAGTTGATTCATGAACCTTTTGAAGGCTGTAGACAAACACTGATTAATGCAGATCAGTTGGATCGGGTATGTTACTACATGGTATGGGATCCAAAGTAAGCGGATGTGATCGTTAAGAGATGGAAAGAGCATTCAGTCACATGTCTTAAAACTATGAAAGCTAATGTAGCTATCTCCTATGAAAAACTGATTTTTTAATCATTAATGATTTCTTACAAGAGAAGTTAAAATATGGCAAAATTATTACAACGCCAATGTTGATTAAATATTATGATAATTGAGCAGGATATTTGATGTATCTATCAGTATGCAGAATTTTGACGTTTGGATTTATATTAATAACACATGCTCAAATATTAGATCCCGAATACTATGAACAAATAATTCCGTTGTTTGGAGGCTTAGATTTTTGCAGCATTGGTTTTTGGTGTATTAAGTAGAGAAATTACATGGGTAGCAAAACTGCTCCAGAACAGAAAACTCAGTGCAAAACAAATCCTT
>CALFEZ010000064.1 GCA_937957895.1 uncultured Erysipelotrichaceae bacterium | reverse complement strand
CCTAGTTTTGCATTGGCCAGTGCCAATCCGCCAAACAAACTACCGATCGCCATATCTTCTCTGGCTTGAATGTCATTTGGATGGTGAAAAGCCGTTTTCAATGACCTTGAGATACGTTTGAGACCTTCTATAGCGATGGCATCCGTGATCGGATTGGCCATGTTTGATACAAAAGGTTCCAACACCTGGGTAAGGGCATCCAAACCGGTACTGGCCGTGACATCTTTTGGAACACTGATCGTCAGCTCGGGATCGACCAGCACCAAATCAGGCAGCATGTAGGGACTACGAAGGCTCACCTTTACTTGATGCTCGGGGGAACTTACCACTCCGTTTTTTGTGACTTCAGCCCCGGTTCCGGAAGTGGTCGGGACAGCGATAAAAGGCAATGACCGTTCCGTGATCGGGATGCCTTTTCCGATCACTTCGACATAGTCCATGATATCACCATGATTGGTCATCAAAGCTGCGATCATCTTTCCGGTATCCAGAACCGATCCGCCTCCGACTGAAACGACCACATCGATTTGATTCTTTTTGGCTGTTGCCAGTATTTGATTGAGAGCATCGATGGTTGGTTCTCCCCTGACATAAGCAGGAGTTACCTTCAGTGTGGATGCTTCAAGTTTTTCCATAGCCAGGTCCGTTGATGTGCCATGCCCCCGGCAAACCAACAGAGCATGGGTCCCAAAAGGTTTTACCAATTGTCCCAAACGTTGGATCCCTCCGGTTTCCACGATGATGCGATTGGCAGTCATAAACTCAAATTTCATGAGTGTCCTCCTCCTTGATGATATGTAAAATCTTATCATAAGCACTTCTTATATTAAAGTAAAACCTGCTGTATGCAGGTTCAATCAAGATGCAAGATCTTCAGGATGATGCCACCGTATTGGACGATGACCGGAGCGAAAACCAGTGAAACGATCGCCATCAATTTGATCAAAATATTCATGGCAGGACCGGATGTATCTTTAAAAGGGTCTCCGACTGTATCTCCGACCACTCCCGCACGATGAGCATCGGATCCTTTGCCTCCGTGTTCTCCGGATTCGATGTATTTTTTGGCGTTGTCCCAAGCCCCTCCGGCGTTGGACATCATGATCGCCAACAACACACCGGTAGTGATGGTACCGGCCATCAAACCACCCAAAGCCTCTACTCCAAACAGCAAACCAACCAAGACTGGTATAACGATTGCCAATACACCCGGAAGGATCATTTCCTTCAAAGCAGCTTTGGTTGAAATGGCAACACATTTTTCATATTCCGGAGTTGCAGTACCTTCAAGGATACCTTCGATCTCTTTGAATTGTCTGCGTACTTCGATGACCATGTCATTGGCAGCTTTACCAACAGATTTAAGCGTCAGTGCACTAAACAAA
>CALFEZ010000063.1 GCA_937957895.1 uncultured Erysipelotrichaceae bacterium | reverse complement strand
CGTGCTTTGTCAAAAAGGATTTTGACAAAAGCAAAGAAAGGTTTGGGATCGGACCACGACCAGATGGCAGTAACTTTCTTGTATCGAAAGGGTATGAGCAATCTGGACCATGTCATTTGTCCTGTTTTGATGTAGTCTTTGAGTGCCAGCAGGTTCTCATAACCATAAACGAATGCCACATGGATGTTGTGTGTGATGCTTTTGGGTATGATCGGTTCGCCGGTCAACTCACAGTACATGATATAGGGGAAGTTCAATCCGACATGGGTCAGCATTTGATTGAAGTTGGTCGTGCGAACATTCATTTCGATCATATACAGCTCATGGGTCCTTGCGTCTTTTTTGAACTCCAGTTCAGCAAATCCATTCCACTTCACTGCTTCCAAAAAAGATTTCCCGATCTTATGCAGTTGTGGTTCATAAACGATGGTCGTCATGACCGATGCTCCATAATTGATGGGGTATTGCCTTACTTTCTGGCAGGTGATCGCGTGGGTGACTTGATGGTTTTTATCAAGATAGGCATCGTATGTGAGCATGTGATCGTCAAATCCGACGATCATCTGCTGTGCGACGGCATCGATGTTTTTTTGTGTTAACTGATCAAGATGTGCGATCAGTTGGTCTTTGTCATTGATTTGATGGAGTTTTACTCGAAAGGTGCTTACATAAACGCTTGAATCGACACCTTTGATGATCCAGGGATAACCAACGGCATCGATCTTTTCGATCAGGTCATGGTCTTTGATGGAGTATGTCAAAGGGATTTGGATATGATGCTGTTTGGCGATGGTCGCGAAACTGTCTTTGTTCATTAGACGACTTGCCAATCCTTGGGTTTGATATTGAAAGAGAAAATGTGGTTTTAGTTGATAGAAGAAGCGATCGATGAATGCGACATATTGATCTGCACACGGAAACAGAACCGGTTTATGAGATTGCGATTGGGCATAGCGAATCAGGGCATCACAGCATGCCTGTGCATATTTTCCATAATGTGGGACGATCAAGATCTCATCCACGGTATTGGAACGGTTGGCATAAGCAGTCTTTTGGTCATAATCGACCGCGACCGTAGAAACACCATGTTTTTTTAAAGAGCGAAGCACACTCAATCCGATGTAATAGTTTGTTCCCAACACGAGTGCTTTGTGATTCATAGAACTCCTTGAACCTAGTTAAAAGAGGTTACTGACTGTTGATATTTTATCATAGTTGTGGGTTGTCGTATAGAAGTGAAAACCTCGTTCAATCTATCTTTTAAAGGCTGGATATGGTAAAATCACATGCATACAGGAGTGATCTTATGAATGTTGCGTCAATCGATTTTGCTACCAATGATACATTTGTCATAGATCATCCTTTTGGTCATCATAAAAAGACCACACTTTGGGCACTCTCACAAAGTGAACACTTCCGTAACTTCACCTGTGTTGGCTTTTTTAAACACGACAAACTCAAAGCAACAGCCATCATTTTTTATAGAAACACCCTTTTCGGACAGTGGTGGTACATTCCCTATGGCCCCTGTGTTGATTATGTGGATCCGATACTGACCAAACATGTCATGGATGCTTTGATGGTGCATGCCCGATCCAATCAAGTAGCGCTTTTACAGTTTGAAACCAATGTGATGCGTATCGAACATGATAAAAAAGGCAACATCCTTCATAAAGGGGTGGACCAGCAATGGATTACGGATGTGATCCGATCCAGTGGTTTTGTGCATCTTGGTTATCGTTATGGATATGCCGGAAACATCCAACCGCGATTTACGTATATCCTGGATATCCGTCCTGATATGGACACGTTGCAAAATGCGATGCATAAAAGTATCTTGGCTACACATAAAAAAAATCAACGAAGACATATCTTTGTCCAAGTCAGTGATGCATCCAAACTCGATGTCTTGGAACATTATGGAAAACAGTTGAGCGATGAGAATGATTTTATTGCTAAAAAGCGTGATGATTTCAAACGGGTCATGGATGTGTATCACGATCATGCCGTGTACATCGTGGCAACCATGAATGTCAATCAGGCAATCGCAACGATCGACCAAGAAATCAAAGATGCACAAAATGCAATCGATAAAAACATAAACAACCCCAAAAAACAAGGTTTCATCAACGAAATGTCCTCCTTGATCCAATCTTTACAATCAGAAAGAGCGACTTATCTGGATCAATTTGGTGCAGCGGATGCAGTGGATGTTGGAGCAGGGCTGTATGTTTGGTATGGAGATCGTTCGTATGACCTTTACATGTACACCATCAAAAAAGTGGGGAACCTTTCTCCGGCTATTGCGATCCATCTCAAAGCGATCGAAGTTCTAAAAACAAAAGGAGTCGTGTACCATGACTTTGTGGGGATTTCAGGTTCCATCGATCCTGAGGATCCATATTATGGGTTATATGACTTCAAACGAAAGTTCGGTGGTGATTTCATTGAGTATCTGGGCCAGTTTGAGGCCTATGTAAAGCCAAAACAAGCCAAGTGGTTATGGAACATCCATTTTGCAAAACGTCGCCTAGAACGCAAGCTGGTGCGCATGTACAAACAACTCAAAAGAAAGATCAAGACATGAGAAAGATCATATCCATCTCTTCAGTTCAAAACGATACTCTCAAATCATGGGTAAAGTTACATCAAAAAAAGTATCGCGATCAATCCAAGACGTTTTTGATCGAAGGCAAACACGGCGTTGCAGAAGCCATCAAACATGATCATTGTCAAGCGATATGGACGATCGATCCTGAAATGATACCCTTTGATGGTCTTATCTATGTTTCTCCTCAACATGTGATAAACAAGCTTTCAACCCAAAAGTCGGACATTGAAATCGTTGGTTTATGCACTATTCCCACACTGCCGATCCATCAAATCGATCGGGTGTTTCTATGTGATGACATCCAAGACCCCGGCAATCTGGGGACCATTATCCGAAGTGCACTTGCATTTGGATTTGACG
>CALFEZ010000062.1 GCA_937957895.1 uncultured Erysipelotrichaceae bacterium | reverse complement strand
GGTAATACAACCATAACACAAGGAGATCCTAAATAGGATCGCCTTTGTTGTTTTTAGAATCACACTCATATGCATGGTTGACGACATCGTGAAACATGATTCTTTTTGATTGCTTAATTAAATAAAGAAAGGTCAAAATGAGACTGTTTGTTTGTCCCAAAGTTTTGAAAAATCTTAATATCTTCTTTTAATAAGTCATTGAAACAGGAAATTGATACTTGAAATATAACTAAATAGGTGTACGATAAAGACGAAGATACACTTACATGAAAAAGTGTTAAACAAGGAGGAAATATCATTGAAAAAAACAGTAGCGCTTATTGGAACTTTTGATTCCAAAGGCAAAGAATATGCCTTTGTCAAAAGTGTTTTGGAGTCTTTAGGTGTGAATACTTTTATGCTTCATACGGGTGTTTTCCCACCAACGATCGAAGTCGATGTCGATAATGATGCGATCTTTCAAGCAGCCCATGCGGATAAGGAAGCGATCGTTTCCAAAAGAGACCGTGCAGAAGCAACCGCAGCTTTGGCCAAAGGTGTTGAGATTTTATTGCCAAAGTTGTACGAAGAAGGTCGTTTTGATGGTGTACTTGCTTTTGGCGGTTCTGGCGGAACGTCGATCGCAACTCCCGGTATGAGAGCATTGCCGATTGGTGTACCAAAGCTTATGGTTTCTACCGTGGCATCAGGCAATGTCTCGCAGTATGTTGGGACCAGCGATATCTTGATGATGCCATCGATCGTGGATGTTTCAGGACTCAATTCGATCTCGACCCGTATCTTTACCAATGCTGCATTTGCGATAGCGGGGATGGTCAGTTATGAGTTCAAGTCCGAATTGGCAAAGAAGCCGTTGATCGGAGCTACCATGTTTGGTGTGACGACCCCTTGTATCGAAAAGGCAAAAGCATATTTGGAAGGCAAAGGATATGAAGTCGTCGTTTTCCATGCTACCGGTACAGGTGGCAAAACCATGGAAGCACTCATTGATTCTGGTTTCTTTAAAGGAGTACTGGATATCACCACGACTGAA
>CALFEZ010000061.1 GCA_937957895.1 uncultured Erysipelotrichaceae bacterium | reverse complement strand
ACACTCATGCGCATGCTTATTGGTCTGGTGCTGGCTGCTTTGTGCGGGATCTTGCTGGGACTTCTGACCTCACTGAAACCATGGGTGGATGATCTTTTTACCCCGATCGCCACCATGATCAAAACGATTCCCAACATCTCCTACATCATCATCGTCCTGCTTTGGTTTTCAGCCCATCAAAGCGTGATCGTGATCGTGTTTTTGATCTTGTTCCCACTCTTTTTTGAAGCAACCAAAACCGGGATCCGTTCGATCCGAGCCTCATTGATGGATGTACTCACACTTTACTCAGAAACTCTCTTCAACAAAATCAAAAACGTCTATATCCCCTCGATGCTGCCTTATGTATTGTCCAATCTTTCGGTTTCGTTGAACTTGGGATTCAAAGTCGCGATCATGGCAGAGGTTTTGGGTCAACCTGCCATTGGCATCGGTCGACAAATGTTGTTGGGTAAGCTCACACTCGACATGGCCGTCCTGTTTGCCTGGACGGTGTGGATCGTCGTATTTGGTCTGATATTTGACAGATTGATATCGCGCTTGATCACTTTTATCAACGACCAGTTTTTAAGTCATTGACACAAATGTTGTTGCCAACATTATCTTGCATTCTATTAAGGATAAGCGTATAATGTGGGATATGTTGTGATTTAATTCACGATTTTTGAACCTTATCAACACAGGAGGTCGACCCTATGCCAAATCAAACACTACAACAAAAAGGATCCCTCGATCTGGAGCACATCGCTGAGAAATTCGTTCTTTTGAATGCGTTCATTGCTGAACAACCTCATAAAGAGCAAGCAATCATCGCTGTCCTTCACCGAGCTCAGAAGTTGTTTGGGTACTTACCCAAGGAACTTCAGCTTTATGTCGCACGTCAGCTTGACGTACCGGCCGCCAAGGTATTTGGGGTCGTCAGTTTTTACTCCTTCTTTACCCAGACTCCACGAGGGGAACACACCATCAGCATTTGCATGGGAACTGCCTGTTTTGTAAAAGGAGTCGAGGCCATCAAAGACAAACTGCGTTCAACCCTAAATATCGGAATCAACGAAACGACCGATGACATGAAGTTCACCCTTAAGGAAGTACGCTGCATCGGAGCTTGTGGTCTGGCCCCGGTCATCATGGTAGACAATGAGATCATCGGCAATCTTACAGCTGATGACATGGAAGCGCTTGTTGCCAAATACAGAGCCAAGCCGGGAGGTCAGTCATGATCATTCAATCCAAAGACGATCTTGTTGCGATCCAACAAGAATTCAAAGACAGAAACGAACGACGCAAAGGCAACAAAGCCAAATCTCAGACGATCGAGATCATGATCGGTATGGCCACATGCGGGATCGCTGCCGGCAGTCAAAAAGTCATGGATGCTTTTGCCAGAGAGATTTCCGAACGCAACCTCAAACACGTCAAAATCATTCCTGTCGGTTGTATGGGTTATTGTCACAGTGAACCGACTGTCGTCATCACCATGGCAAAGAAAAATCCTGTGATCTATGGCAAAGTAGATCCGGATGTCGCCATCCAGATCCTTGATCAGCATATCCTCAATCATAAAGTCGTCAAATCTCACGTGCTCGAATCCGAATTCGAGCGTGTGATCTAGGAGGTGTATCATGAGCACACCTGCAAAACAATATCGTATCGCACTGAGAAACTGTGGTTTTGTCAATCCCTTGAAAATCACGGAATACATCGCTGCCGGCGGATATGAAGCATTGGCGATCGCCTTAACACAACATACACCGGATGAGATCATCGACATCGTCCAGCAAAGCGGACTCAGAGGTCGCGGAGGCGGTGGGTTTTCCACCGGACTCAAGTGGCGACTGACACGTCAGACTGTCTCTGATCAAAAATACATCATATGCAATGCCGATGAAGGCGACCCCGGAGCATTTATGGATCGTTCCATCCTCGAAGGCGATCCACATTCGGTCATCGAAGCGATGGCTATCGCCGGATATGCGATCGGAGCCAATACGGGGATCGTTTACATTCGCGCTGAATATCCATTGGCAATCTCCCGCTTAGAACATGCCATCAACCAAGCCAAAGGCGTAGGGTTGCTGGGAAAAGAGATCCTCAATACCCAGTTCGAATTCAACATCGAACTCAAATTGGGAGCCGGGGCGTTTGTCTGCGGTGAGGAAACAGCATTGATCGCGTCCCTGGAAGGGGAAAGGGGGATGCCCCGGCTGAAACCCCCGTTTCCTTCCCATCATGGTTACTGGGGCAAGCCCACTACCATAAATAATGTAGAAACTCTGGCCAATGTTCCCTGGATCATCCTCCACGGAGCGGAACGGTTTGCCGAGATGGGGACAGAAAATAGCAAGGGGACCAAGGTTTTTGCCCTGGCGGGAAAAATCAAACGTGGGGGC
>CALFEZ010000060.1 GCA_937957895.1 uncultured Erysipelotrichaceae bacterium | reverse complement strand
GGCGACCACCGAGATCTACACTCTTTCCCTACACGACGCTCTTCCGATCTGGATCGTGTAAATGGCGATCGTCCATCCAACCAATCCAAACATTCCCATCCCAAACAGCACTCGACTAGGATCACGTTTGCCTTTTTGATGTCGAATGACTTTCTTTTGGACTGTCTTCTCAAACTCTTTAGAAGGATCTTTTTTTGGTTTGGTGTCAGGTGTCATGTCTTTCTCCATTCCACGTATCTTCGAATGGCATCCGATTCCAACTTCGCCATGGCTGTTTTTGCTTTTTCTTCACTTTCTTTGATCAAAGACCATTGTTCGACGATGTGTTTTTCTAATTGCTCGATATCATCATCAAACATCGCACGTGGGGTAGAGATCCACACTTTGCTTCCTTTTTTGATCAAGGTCCCGCCATCGATCGCGATATAGGTGTTTTTATTGTCTTTTTCTGTCAAGATCAGTATCCCGGTAACAAGCGGAGCCACAAAATCGATGTGCCGCGGTAAAAGGACAAAATGACCATCGATGGCCTCTGCTCGTATTTTGATCACTTCTTTTTCCATCATGATCTTGGATGGCAACAATACTTTGGCTTGCATCATGAGGGGTCACCCTCATTGTTGTTCTCTTGTTTTTTGACTTCCTGAATGTTGCCGATCATATATAGCGCTGATTCAGGGATATAGACAAACTCATCGTTGAGGATCCGCTCACAGCCATAAAGGGTTTCTTCCAGACTGACGAGTTTTCCCTGGATCCCGGTAAACTGTTCGGTTGTTGAAAAAGGCTGGGTCAAGAAACGTTCGAGGCGACGTGCGCGTTGAACGATCTGACGGTCACCGACCGAGAGTTCTTCTAGTCCCAGCATGACGATGATGTCTTTGAGTTCTTCAAACTCTGCCAGTGTTTTTCTGACACGTTGAGCGATTTCATAGTGACGCACCCCGACCACATCGGGACTGAGCAGTTTGGATGTCGATCGCAAAGGATCGATCGCCGGGTAAAGTCCTTCAGCCGCTCTTTTTCGTGAAAGGATGATGGATGCGGAAAAATGACCAAATGTATGAGTCGCTGACGGATCGGTAAAATCATCTGCCGGCACATAGACGGCTTGGATCGAAGTGATCGCACCACTGACGGTATTGGTGATTCGTTCCTGCAAAGCTGCCATTTCACTTGCTAAGGTAGGTTGATAACCAACACGTGAAGGCATCTTGCCCAATAGACCTGACACTTCCGATCCTGCCTGAACAAAGCGAAAAATGTTGTCGATCAAAAGCAGTACATCTTGTTTATTGACGTCTCTGAAGTATTCTGCCATGGTCAAAGCTGCATGACCGACCCGAAAACGCACTCCGGGTGGTTCGTTCATCTGACCAAAGACCATCACGGTATGATCGAGCACTCCCGCATCGATGATGTCGCGATAGAGCTCTTCTGCTTCTCTTGAGCGCTCTCCGATCCCGCAAAACAAACTGACACCTTCATGTTTTTTGACGGTGTTGTTGATAAGCTCGGTGATCAGCACCGTTTTTCCGACTCCTGCACCGCCAAAAAGACCGGCCTTGCCACCACGTTCAAGCGGAGCCAGCAAGTCCAATGCTTTGATCCCTGTTTCAAAGATCTCTGAGGTGGTCGTTTGTTGGGAAAGTTTGGTCGATGGTTGATAGATGTTGTTTCTAGGGGCATGATCGATAGGGGATTTGTCATCGATCGTCTCCCCAAACACATTGAGTATCCTTCCCAACACGTCGTTTCCGACAGGTACCTGGATCATCTTTCCATTTCCCATGGCTTTGTTGCCACGTGAAAGACCACTGGTCGAAGTGAAGGCGATCGTACGTGCGATATTGGCAGATGGATAGGAAACGACTTCCACGATGACTTTATGATCAGCCTCGATGGTGAGGGTGCTGTTGATCGGTGGCAATTGAGTATCAAAAAACACATCGACAACACTGCTTCGGACGGAGACAACAGTACCGATATACGTGGCTAAAGATGATGTTTTAGTATCTTGATGATCCATTGGACAACTCCTTGCTACATAAACACAAAACAACGTGCCAAAGCAGTACGTCAATCAAAATCGAATGATATTGGATAATCATTTATATAATCATTCTACAACAGAATCCATGGAAACACAAAATAAGACAATTAACACGTTGATCGAGAATGATGTTCGTTTGAATGGTACAAAATGCAAAGCAAGTGATGCAAGGCATCGTGATTTCATAAGTTTTCAAGATATGATACGATGAATCCATAAGACAAGGAAATTATTATGGATCACGTAAAAAAAACCGAGAAGATGTTTTACATCGGCCCCAGTGAAAAAACAAAGATCGCTTTTATGGAGTATGAAATCAAAGAAGATCTTTTGATCATTCGTCATACAGAAGTAAGTAAATCATTTCAAGGGCAGGGGATCGGCATCTTGCTGGTCGAAGCCGCGGTAAAGCATGCGCGTGATCACGGTTTGTTGATATATCCTAAGTGTGGATATGCATTTTCGATCTTGAAAAAGCGACCTGATCTGAAAGATGTTCTGTCAAAGAAAAACATCATTATCTAACCAGAAATCAACAAGATACATGATGTTGCATCAAAAGAATCACACGAATATAATGAAGGTAGAAGTAACTGCATACTTATGACTTATTGAATCCTGGGTCAACATACAGCTTGACTTAAAGGAGAAAGAACATGAAATATGTCATCATCTTTTTATCGACAGTGGTAATCGGATTTATCGGCATGGTCATCGGGACCATGATCGGGATGGACATCGGCGGGAATTACTTTGTCAATTTTACGATGTTTGGGGTAAGAGGATATGAGGCTACCGGTCAGCTGGGGATGATCATTGGAGGTGTTTTGTTTGGTTTTATTGGTTTTTTGATTCCAACCATGATCTTTAGAGCTAAAGCCAAACGATCCAAAGTAACATAGCAATTCACTGCTCTTGATCATCATGGTGGCGACAGGCATGGCATGCTTTTTTGACAGAGAAAAAAATACTAGATAATTAAACCCCGATGCATGTACATCGGGGTTTGTCGTTTAGCGATATCGCAATGAATAATAGTCCATGTCTTTGAGGAGATCGATCTCATCTGTCGAAGAGGTCTGATGCAAATAGAAAACCGCATCTTGGTACAGTTCACTGAATGTAGCAACAGATAAACTCATTCTGCTTTGTTTGTTGACGATAACAACGATCTCATCCTTCAATCCACAGTATGTGGGTTCTGGATCAGTAAAGTAGACGATCTGTTGTGATCTCATCGCATCGATAACATCCATAAATGACTGAAATTGTTCCATAAATCCTCCATCATCATATAAAGTCGATTATCCGGATAGTTTGGTGATGTTGTCAAAGATAGGCATGTTTTTGATCTCGAATACATAGTAGGGGATCATCATCAGGTGTCTGATTTCATCCAAGTCCGGGGCAGTAAGCAAGATGCTTACATACAATCCGCTGTTGCCAATGGCGATATTTTCAAAATCAATGTTGTCCATCGTAAAATGAGAGACATACCTCGGATCCATGTAACTGATATCGTCTTTGATATGCTCAAAGATAACACGGTCATAATCGAAATCTTGTTTGAAAAGTTGATCGCTGGTGATCATGACATCGTTTTTGAGTGAGTAATTCACGTGATATTCCATAACTCTTTGATCTTGTTTGAAAATGACATATTGTTCACTGACGCTAATGTATGGTCCCAAAGAAAACTGACTTACAAAAATCTCGGCATTTTGGATATCTCTGTTCGTGTCTTGATCGATCATCGTTTTGATGGTATTCAACAGATCAGCGATCTTAGCACCAACGATAGGATGTGTGCTGTTGGTGCTGATAAAGATGGGGATGTTCTTGTGCATGGTGGTTTGTCTTGAAAAAGGAACAAATGGCTCCTCATAGAGGAATATCGCATCGATGATCGGGTCTTCAAACAAAGATGCATCTGTTAGAAAACGATCTTTGATCGCAAGAGCATGTTTTAATCGCGGATACTCTATAGTAAGTGTAAAGGATTGGAATCGGTTGTCAAACTCCGGTGTGGTATGATCAAAGATCAGCTTGATGCTATCAAAGGATAAAAAGAATCCTTGACTTGGTCGAAGTCCTCGAAAAGGTTGTGTCATTTTGATGGGTGTGCCAAAATCAAACATCCCATCGAGCTGAAATTCGGTGTCATTGGGAATGATGTCTGAAACGATGTCATTGAGATATGTTTTTGCATCGATGTTGTTTGCGATCAGGTCACTGAGAGTAAGTTGATCACCTGTCGATAAATCAAAGTTGAGACCTTCTGAAACACGAACATGAACGGTCTCATCGGTCGTTTGAAACATCAAGTGAAGG
>CALFEZ010000059.1 GCA_937957895.1 uncultured Erysipelotrichaceae bacterium | reverse complement strand
GGTGGATTGATTTTGATGATACCGGTCACGACGGCATTCAATGGGACCGTTTCCGGTTTTGGATTTTTAGCTTTGGCGGTTCTCATTTTTGGTCAATGGCGACCAAGAAGGATCCTTTTTGCAGCATTCTTCTTTGGTTTGATGCAAACCATTGCGGCGGCATATACTGGGATCCCGTTTTTGGCAAATCTTGGTATCCCAAGCAATGCTTTTAAAAGCATCCCTTATGTGATGACATTGATCGTTTTGACATTTACTTCAAAAAGATCTGCTGCTCCAGGAGCACTTGGAGAGCCTTACGATCCAGGT
Source organism: uncultured Erysipelotrichaceae bacterium (assembly GCA_937957895.1). Classification (GTDB taxonomy): domain Bacteria; phylum Bacillota_I; class Bacilli_A; order Erysipelotrichales; family Erysipelotrichaceae; genus UBA6182. Next base: position 3,382 of record CALFEZ010000059.1, on the reverse strand, counting down.
AAGAGATAAAAGAAAGGATGGATCCCTACGATCCATCCTCTTTTTTGATACGGTGATTTTCGATCAATGAGTTCTTCAAATCAAATAGTTTGAGCGACAAGTCGACATAATACTTGTGGGGAAAGGAAAGACGCTTCAATTCATCGTATATCGAATCAAGTTGGTTTGCCGCATTTGCCTTGACCTGTTCAAGTGAAGGGATGTCGTACACCAAAACACCATTTCGAAAGATCGGAACCTGCATTTGTTGGATCTCGTAGTTTGAGATCTTTTTTTGTTTCCAGGTCGCATTTGGATCAAACAGCAAAAACTCATCGGTCGGTACTTCTTCATCGATCAAAAAGAGGCAGTCTGCAAGTGCTTTTTTGCTCTCTTTGTCGAAGAATCGAATGACTTTTTTATGACCGGGGTTGGTGATTTTTTCAAGATTGTCGCTGATCTTGATTTTTGGAATCATTTTTTGATCTTGTTGGTATGCCACAAGTTTATATACACCACTCAAAACCGGAGCTGCTTTTGAAGTGATCAAGTTTTCACCGACACCGAATGCATCGATGGCTGCTCCTTGATTGAGCAGGTCATTGATCAGATGTTCATCCAATGAGTTTGAAGCAATGATTTTTGTGTTGGTAAGTCCTGCAGCATCAAGCATGTTTCGTGCTTTTTTTGAAAGGTAGGCAAGATCTCCGGAGTCAAGGCGAATGGCAGATAGAGTGTATCCGTTGGGAATCAGGTACTCATGAGCGACTCTGATGGCATTGGGAACTCCTGATCGCAGTGTATCGTACGTATCGACAAGCAACACGCTGTTTTTCGGATTGATCTTGACATAGGATAAAAATGCTTCATATTCGCTCTCAAAAAGCTGTATGAAGCTGTGAGCGATGGTACCGGTGGCAGGGATACCATGCAAGTATCCGGCAAGGGTATTGCTGGTACTGGAAAAACCACCAATATAAGATGCTCTTGCTCCCAAAACACCAGCATCAAATCCATGTGCCCGGCGAGCTCCAAACTCCACAGCACTTCTTCCTTTGGCAATGTTCTTGATACGGCTTGCTTTGGTTGTTACCAGAGTTGGATAATTGACACATGCTAACAAGAGTGTCTCCATCAATTGTGCCTCAATGATATTGCCTTTGATGGTGACCAGCGGTTCATTGGCAAAACATACTGTGCCTTCAGGCATGGCATCTATATCCAACGTAAGTGTCATTTCAGAGAGATATGTCAAAAAATCTTCTTCAAAATGACCGGTAGAGCGAAGATAATTGATATGTTGTGGAAGAAACTTGAAGTGCTTGACTCGTTGGATAAAATCATGAAGTCCATTGAAAATCATGTAACCCCCGGCTTCCGGTATCCGACGTACAAACATGTCAAACACTGCTTTTTGTTTGTATTGACCACTTTTGAAATATGCATGAGCCATCGTCAATTCGTAAAAATCGATATACAAAGGAAGATCACTATTGATTTGGTTCATATTGGTCCATCACTTTCACTCCCAATTGGGCTAACAACGTGTATGCCATAAAGTTGAACGATTCTCGAGGATGTTGATCGATATCGAACGTTTCCGAAGTGTCTTTGGTCACGATGATGTTAGTAGTGATATTGTGTTGATGAAAATATGCAACCAAGCTTGCTGCAAGCTGGAAAACACAAATATCGGTCACGCATCCAGTGATGATATACTCACAAAATACAGGCTGATCATTGAGCCAATTTTCAAAACCCGGAGCAAAAAAACTGTTCACACTGTTTTTTTCAAACACGATCATGTCATCTTTGTATGGAAGAAACTCTTCGATCAGTTCGCTCTCTTTGGTCCCTTTGATACAATGAGGCAAGAACACCTCAAACTCTTTGGCGTTGGTATCGTGAGCATCACAAAAAGCAATGACTGGATCTTTTTTTTGAATAAAATCCTTGATAATTTGTTCGATAGGTTTGATAATGGAACAGATGGCAGGGTCAGCCAAAGGACCTTCTTTGACAAATCCATTGATCATGTCAACGATCATCAAACACGAACGATCCGAATATTTTCTCATGGGAGTACCTCGCTGAATTCATTATAGCAAAAAAAGACTGCTGATAAAGGAGAACCGATGCAAAACCCAATCAATCATTTTCAAAAGAGCCAACTAACACATATACCGACCAAAAAATTCAAGGATATCACGGTTGTCTTACGTTTTTTGATTCCATTGACAAAAGAAAACGCAACACAAAGTGCATTGTTGCTCTACATGATGGAAGATCGAAACCATGATTTTCCAACCAAAAAAGCCATGCTCACACAAAAGGATGAGCTTTATGGTACAACATTTTCGACCAATGTCGTTGGATATGGAAGAGCAATGGCGCTTCAGATCTCCAGCAAAGTCATGGATCCAGACTACGGAGATGATGATCGATTGTTGTTAAAACATGCTCGTTGGTTTAATGCCATGATCGAAAAACCCGTTATCGATGATGAAACGCTCAAAGAGGCAAAAAACCAGATACGATCCGCGTTACTAAGAGATTTGGATAATCCCCAAAAATATGCTCAGATCAAAGCATTCGAAGCATTGGGTCCAGATCATGTCATTTCGATCAACATCGATGGTGACATAACCATGCTCAGCAGCATCACCGTGGATGATATGAAAGAGTTCCATAGTCGACTACTTACCGAAGCACAACGGCATCTGTATGTCATCGGAGACATCAAACAAGACATGCTTGCCATATATCAACAAGATAGTACCTATCAACAGCTTCACCGACGCATCGAATCTGCATATCCCATCGATCTAGAAGATCATCATCAACTCTTGGAAAACAAAAAGGGTACTCAAACCAACTTTCTAAAACTGTACAAGACCAATGTCAGCATCGATCATCCATTGTATTTGGCCAATCGGTTGGCAAGCATTGCATTGGGTCAGTTACCGACATCGTATTTGTTTATGGAAATACGTGAGAGAAGAAGTCTGTGCTATTTTATCCACTCACAATATATTGCATTTGACGGTATATGTTTGATCAGCACCGGGATCGACAGAGACAATATCGACGAAGTCAAAAAACTCATTCATAAGCAAGTTTTGGCAGTGCAAAACATCGATTCGGGCTTGTTGAAACAAGCAAAAACGATGATCATCAATGCCATCAGAAACAGCGAAGATGACATCTTGGGATACATCAATCTACATTATGCACATCAATTGATCGATCAGCATTTTGACAAAGACACATTGATACAGCAAATAGAAGCAGTCACGCCGATGCAGATTTATCAAGCGGTGTCACTGTGGGAACCGCTACTGGAATATGTAGTGCAAGGAGGGTAATGTGGAACATATCATAAATCCTTACAAAGAAAAGATCA
>CALFEZ010000058.1 GCA_937957895.1 uncultured Erysipelotrichaceae bacterium | reverse complement strand
TCTTTCCGACCAAATGAAACCGGCTTTTTTCGATTTTATGATCGAAAAGGGATTGACCCTTGCGAGTGTTGAGAGCGTGACTGGTGGGTTGTTTGCGCATTCGATAACGAGGTTTCCCAATGCCAGCAAATTTTATCAAGGTGGGTTGATCGTTTACAATGACAAGATGAAAAAGATCTTGTCAGACATCGATCCGCTTGCACTAAAAAAACACAAAGCGATCTCAAAGGAGATCGCCATCGCATTGGCCAATCATATATTGACAAAGACAGACAGTGATATCGCGATTGCCTTTGTTGGAAATGCCGGACCAACGGCACAGGACAAATGTCCTGTTGGTACGATGTTCACCGTGATCATCGATCGACAAACGACCGTTGTGCATCATGATCAGCTTGTGGGCTCTAGGATCCAAAATCAAAAAGAAATCGTTGCTTTGGCGCATGATCGCCTGCTTGCATTTCTTGAACATAACCATTCCATATAGGAGGAATCATGGCTACTCAAAAATCAGATCATCTTTTGGATGACACAATCAAGCAAATAGAAAAACAATATGGTAAAGGTGCCATCATGCGCTTGGGAGACAGAGCGCATGTTGATGTTGATGCCATCAGCAGTGGATCGTTGAGCATCGATGCTGCCCTTGGAGTCGGAGGTTATCCAAAAGGAAGGATCATCGAGATTTTTGGTCCTGAGTCAAGCGGAAAGACCACGCTTGCTTTGCATGCGATCGCAGAAGTTCAAAAACGGGGAGGAAAGGCTGCTTTTATCGATGCTGAAAATGCGATCGATCCGATGTATGCCAAAAACCTTGGTGTACAGATCGAAGATCTTATCTTATCCCAACCAGACAGCGGAGAACAAGCGCTTGAGATCACTGAACTTTTGATCAAGAGCGAAGCATTTGATTTGATCGTCATCGACTCGGTCGCTGCCCTGGTACCAATGGCAGAGTTGGCCGGAGAAATGGGAGATGCTCAGGTAGGACTTCAGGCACGCTTGATGTCCAAAGCCATGCGAAAGCTTTCCGGAGTGATGAATCGCAGTCTTACGACCGTTATCTTTATCAATCAATTACGGGAAAAAGTCGGAATCATGTTTGGCAATCCAGAAGTCACACCAGGAGGAAGAGCACTGAAGTTTTACAGTTCGATTCGTTTGGACGTGCGACGCGGTGAAGCAATCAAGCAAGGTACTGACCTGCTTGGAAACAAAGTCAATGTCAAAGTCGTAAAAAACAAGGTTGCACCGCCATTCAAAGTAGCAACAGTCGAGATCCTCTATGGCGAAGGGATCTCCAAAACCGGGGAACTGATCGACTTGGGTGTGGAGTATGACGTTCTTAACAAAAGCGGAGCATGGTACTCTTATAAAGATGAAAAGATCGGTCAGGGAAGGGAAGCTGTCAGGGCATTTTTAAAAGAACATCCACAACTTATGGACGAGATTGAATCTGAGATTCGAGGCAAAATATACAAAAAAAGCGAGTAATCGCTTTTTTAGTGAAAGTTTTGCACGGTT
>CALFEZ010000057.1 GCA_937957895.1 uncultured Erysipelotrichaceae bacterium | reverse complement strand
TGGTCAGTCGCTCCAATTACATACAATTGCTTAAGGCTGGTGTTAAGATCTATGAGTATGAACCGGGATTCATCCATGCCAAGGCCATGGTGGCTGATGATCGCTGTGCGATCGTGGGCACCACCAACATGGATTTCCGTAGTTATTACATGCACTTTGAATGCGGCATTTTGTTTGTAAAGAGCAAGGTAGTCCATCAAGTGCGTCAGGATTTTTTAAAAACACAGCTGGAATGTATCGAAGTGACACTTCAGCAGATGCAAAACGTGAATGTTTTTGTTAGAATAACAAGGGCGGTATTGAATTTGTTCAGTGCGCTGTTATAAGAGGTGATTATGAGCAAGATAGGATTGGTGTTGGAAGGCGGCGGGATGCGTGCTGCCTATACGGCAGGAGTATTGAACTGGCTGATCGATCATGACATCGAGTTTTCATTTGTCGTGGGGATCTCATCAGGAGCTTTGTTGGCGGCTCCCTTTGTTTTGAAAGACAAAAAAGCATTAAAGGATTTGGCAGTGGTCTATGCCGCCAACAAAGAAAACATCGGATGGACACCGATACTGCGTGAAGGGGCTCCTGTCGGATATAACTATATCTTTGATCATGTCATCAACAAACAACTCAAGCTGTCAGCTAAGGCAGTTCGCAATGCCTCGACGCCATTGGAGTTTGGAGTGTACGACCTGTTTGATAGTAAAACACTGTGGCTCACCAACAAAGACATCGATGATGAGTGGAAGTTCATCCAGGCTGCCTGTACGCTTCCGATCGCCGGAAGGGCGGTATGGATCAATAATCGCAGGTATCTGGATGCCGGGATCAACTCGATGCTTCCCATCAAACGATCGATCGCCAATGGCTGTGATAAGCACATCGTGGTTACGACCAAAACCCAGGACTTTGTACGAAAACCAAATCATCCGATCATGCAGTTCATACTGGATCTGATGTACATCCGCTATCCCAAGATGCGTCGTGAGTTCCGTGAGCGTACCGGAGTGTACTATCAAGAAAAAGCACAAATCGAAGCTTTGGAAGAAGAAAACAAAGCCATTTTCATCAAACCTTCCATTGATATCGGGGTTAAGCGTTTTTCAGGAGATCCTGAACAACTTCAACGATTGTATGATCTGGCATATCAGGACATGGAGACCCAAAAAGAACGTTTGCTTGCCTTCATCAAGTAAAAAGCATATCGTTAAAACAACAAACAGCCTCACATGAGGCTGTTTTTATGTGAATCGATTCCAAGGATACTCATCAGGAAGTTTTAGTTCAAATGACATCGATTCGTTTTTGACGGGATGGATAAACTCAAGCCCACTGGCGATCAAGGCGATGTCCTGATCGACGATGGCATCGGGATTGTAGCGATGATCATTGATGATCGGAGTATTTCTGGATGCCATTTGTACCCGAATTTGATGGGAACGACCGGTATCAAGACGGACATGACACAAACTCATGTTTTGGATGGTCGTAACGGAAAGTACTTCAAGCTTGGCTTCCTTTCCTTTGGGGGAGACGATCGTGCGATTGGTTTTGGGATCTTTCAGCAAAAGATCGACATAGATACCTTTTTTGGCAATACCGCTTACCACACAGTGATAGTATTTGATCATGGATCGCTGCTGGATCTGACGACTCAAACGGGCAGCAGCTTTTGATGTCTTGGCAAAAACCATCAAACCGCTGACAGGTCGATCCAACCGATGCAACAGCCCCAGATAGACATTGTTGGGTTTGTTGTAGGTTGTTTTCAGATAAGTCTTTAGATGTGTCAGCACATCGAGATCCTGGCTGCTGTCGGCCTGTGAAGGCATGTGTTTGGGTTTGTTGATCACCAGCACATGGTTGTCTTCGTAGATTATGTCGATGGTTGCCATATGCCGCTGACTCCTGCAGGTAAGATCATGGAATGATCATGATAAGGGATACCGATCTCATCACTTAAGATCGTTCCTTTATCAAAAACGCTCATCATCAGATTTTCGATCATGGTTGGGGATAAGTTGCTGGTGTAACTGTTAAAAAGCACAAACAATGGGGTATCTGAAAGAACTAGTTTGATGTTATGTAAAAGTGAAACGATATTGTCTTCCAGTTTCCATAGCTCATTACTGGGGCCGCGACCGTAAGAGGGAGGGTCCAAAATGATGATGTCATAGGTACGATTACGACGGTGTTCGCGCATAACGAATTTGTTGACGTCATCGACCAAAAAGCGAACATGTTTATGTGAGAGCTGATTGAGATCGATGTTGTTTTTGGCCCATTGATTCATACCCTTGGAAGCATCGACATGCACGACTTCCGCGATCTGTTCCATCCGTGTGAGACTGACAGTTGCTGCACCGGTATAGGCAAACAAGTTGAGTGCCTTAAGATCATTGCGATCAGACTTAAGAATGGTTTGACTCATCCAGTCCCAATTGACGGCTTGTTCGGGAAAAAGACCGATATGTTTGAAATTGGTCAAAGAACAGATAAAAGTCATCGGATCATACCGGATGGTCCATTGACTTGGGATCTCGGTATTGAACGTCCAATGTCCTCCGCCTTTTTCTGAGCGATGGTAAGTGGCATCGGCTTTGGACCATGTGACCTGATCCAGTCTTTTAGGCCATATGGCTACGGGATCGGGTCTTCTGATCAGATAGGGACCGATCTTTTCTAGTTTTTCACCATCTCCGGCATCGATCAGCTGATAATCCTTCCACTTCGTTGATACTCTCATAGTGACACCTCGGATGTATTATAGCATATTCACTTGCATTGTTTATCATCGGTCCGGTGTCATGATATAATACGTCTAGGTGAGAAAATGCTGGATTTGAAAGATCTTAATCCCAACCAAAAACAAGCAGTCATCACACCGTCCCAGTATGTGCGCATCGTGGCTGGAGCCGGAAGCGGAAAAACCAGAGTCCTAACAAGCCGCATCGTCTATCTTGTCGAGACGATCGGTATTTTTGCCGGTCAGATCTTGGCGATCACTTTTACCAACAAAGCAGCCAATGAAATGAAAGACAGGATCTGTCAGATGCTCAAAGACGAAGGACGGGGTGTTTTCATATCGACACTCCACTCTTTT
>CALFEZ010000056.1 GCA_937957895.1 uncultured Erysipelotrichaceae bacterium | reverse complement strand
ATGTTACGCATGGTCAGTTCGTCGCGAATTGCATTTTGCAGATGGTATCCGATGTATCCTTGAGACATGGCTCCACACTCCGCAAATGGCATCTCAGGGGTACTGTTTGCATGATATGCCACATCAAATGCTTGATTGATCATGCCGACTTGTGGTCCGTTTCCATGGGCAATCACCAACTGATGACCTTCTTCTATCAGATCCACCAATGGTTTCGCTGTCTCTTTGACAAGTTGTAACTGTTCCTGAGGATTGTTTCCCAGGGCATTACCGCCTAAAGCGATCACGATTTTCATGATTTGTTCATCCTTTCCTATAAGACCACCAAAACAAACAGGATCGCTCCCACGATCACTGCTGCAGCAAGTGTGATCGGTAATACCTTTTTAAGAACCAACCCCTCCTTGCCCAAGATACCGGCCGTGGTCGTTCCAAGTATGATGTTTCCCGGTGACAGGGTATTTCCGATGGCTCCTCCGGCGGTCTGCGAACCCAAAATCGCTGCTGTGTTCAAATTCAGGATGGAAGCAGTAGTCAACTGAAATTCACCAAACAAAATGTTGGATGCCATGTTGGAACTGGTCATAAATGAGCCCAACATCCCGATGACCGGAGCTAAAATAGCATAGTATACATTGAAAGTTGCAGCGATACCTTGTGCCAGGATGACTGTTTGTCCGGTTCCACCCATCACCCGGGACATCAAAATGAACCCTAAGACGGCGATAGCTGATGGTCCGGTCTTTTTGAAAGATCGGTTCAATACTACTTTTGCATTTTCTTTTTTCACCCATCCATTCTTTAAGTAGAACATAAACCCAATGGCCGATGCTAGGATCAAAAACAATCCTGCATGGGTCAAAGGTGCCAAAGGTGAAAATAGTTCCACCGCAGGGTTTACATATCCATACCCTGTCGTTGTTTCCGGAAATCCAAATCCGATCCTAAACTGACCTAGAAAGCGTTTGATCGGAGCGATCAACAATATGACCAATGTAATGATCGTCAATGTGTAGTATGGGAAAAAGGCCTGATGGACACTCATGTTTTCAGGTGCATCATCGTTGAGCTCTTCATGTGCTTTACGATTGATGATAGGGGATCGTTCCAGTTTCCAGGGACTGCCATACATCTTGGTTTTGCTTAGTGCAAACACGACGATCAAAGAGATCGTGGATGGGATAAAGGCAGCCAATGTTGGATTGATCTGACTCAATATTAGTTGTCCTCCACCTTGGATCAATGAAAGCAAAACGATCGCAGGTAATGCTTTTTTAAGTGCTTCTTGTTTACCATAGATCCAAGCGATGGAAACACCGGTGATGAAGTTCCATATCCAAATAAACGACGCTGCCCAAAAGGCTGTCTGAAAATAGAGGATCGGATCAGCAGCCAGATTGGTCTGTAAGGCTAAAGCGTCCCAGGCTACCGCAAGTGTGCCAAAGGTATTGGCCCATGCATGTCCTATCAAAGGAATGAGCACGGCAAACACGGGAGACACCCCGATGCCAACAAGCAGAGGTGCACCAACCGCGACTGGAACACCAAAGCCAGTGATACCCTGAAGAAATGACATGAAGATCCATCCCAATGCGATGACTTGGATCAGTTCATTGGGGGTAACTTTTTGAAGTCCCTTTCGAAACACGACGAATGCTCTTGCTTCCGTGACAACTTCATACAGCAAAATCGCAGGCCAAACAACGATCAACACCACCATGGCACTCCATAGTCCTTTGAGCGTTTCAAAACCAACCAGACCTAGATCTGCCTGATAAAATATCAAACCAACGATGACTGCGATGGCCAGCCCGATAGGGGCAGCTTTTGTTGCTCCCCAGTTGAGGCCCACCATCAATACGAGCAAAACAACAATCGGTAATGCTGCCATGATCCACATAAGTATATTGAGTGGCATAAATCATTCTCCTTACAAATTATCTTTGATTGCTTTGTGTTGACATGACACTGATCGATCCTCTTTGTCATGCCTCATGATAAACGCAACATATACATCTACCATGCATTTTACATCCAAATACAAGTTTAAACCATTTTTTTAGTGTGATTCCTTCAACGATTTACAAAGTTATGATTTCGCACAAGGAAACCCCCGTGACACTGACTGTGGTTTATTGATCAACTTCTTTCAATAAAGCATGGAATGCAATGATCGCCTTGGCAAATGCTTCATAAGGCGGAGT
>CALFEZ010000055.1 GCA_937957895.1 uncultured Erysipelotrichaceae bacterium | reverse complement strand
ACGACACCGTCGATCAATGCAAACACGGTGTCATCTCCCCCGCGGCCGACATTGGTTCCGGGATGGATCTTTGTTCCACGTTGACGGTATAAAATTGAAGCAGCATGGGTGAACTGACCGTCTGCGCGTTTTGCTCCCAATCGCTTGGATTGTGAGTCACGTCCGTTTTTGGTGGATCCTGTTCCTTTTTTAGAGGCAAACAGTTGAATATCCAAAATGTATTTCATGGTTTACACCTCCTGTTTTGTGATGTTGATATACTGTGGATGAGCGATCTGCATTGTTTGCAGCTGATATAGCATGGTCATCAGGATGCATTGCTGCACATCGTTGATCGATGTGACATCGATGCGAATATATCCAGGTTCCATGACTTCCGTCAATGAGTTTTGACACTCGCCTGCTAAGGCATTGAGAGTTCCGACTCCGATCGCACTGACACCGGCACATACCAGGTCTTCTCCTTTAGTGGCCGCGCCAGCATGTCCTGAGATGGTACAACTGACGATGTGCGGCCCATCGTAGAATAAGTCGATGCGAATCACGTTACGCCTCGATGTCTTCGATGATTAGTTTCGTGTATGGTTGACGATGACCTTGTTTGCGGCGGGTCGAACCTTTTTTGGCTTTGTATTTGAAGATCGTGATCTTCTTTTGTTTGCCTTGTTTTTCAACCTTTGCCGTTACTTTGATCCCTTTGAGATACGGTGTTCCAACTCGTGTTGTGCGGTTTGAATATACCAGCACTTTATCAAAGACCACTTCATCACCTTCATTGACATCCAATTTTTCCACGAAGATGGTTTGACCTTTTTCCACACGCAATTGTTTTCCACCGGTTTCGATGACAGCATACATATCGTGCACCTCCTTTTCATTTACCCAGACTCGCCTGTGTTGGTGGCTTATGCACTTTATACCAATTAAGAGCGGTTATAGTCGTGGGGTACAGCTTTGATATTTTATCACAGACACCAAAAAACATCAACATGCAATGCCTGCCCAACCATTATAATTTATTCCAAGTGCTTTGTATAGTCGATTTTCTATAAAAAGATACCAAAAAACAATGCAAACAACAATGAAAACAACATATTCGTGACTTTGATCTCGGTGATCTTCAGCATGTTCAGACCCAGAGCCAAAATCAAGGCTGAACCTGTGACACTCATTAAGGCGATGCTTTGGGGATGCATGATCATCGATAATGCTCCGGCAAGCAGCGTCAATGTACCTTGATAAATCAAAATCGAGATCGATGAAAACATCACACCGATGCCTAGTGAAGCCGTCAACAAGATCGCCGCAACAAAATCAAGCATCGACTTGGTGATCAGTATGTCATAGTTTTGATTCATTCCTGCCTCAAAAGATCCGATGATGGCCATGGCTCCAATGGCAAAAAGCACGGTTGCGCTCATGAATCCTTTGGCAAACCATCCTTTTTCTTTGTTATCGGAAAAACGACTCTCGAAACGTTCCAATCCTTTTTGGATCCTGGCTTCCAATCCAATGATCTCTCCTAGCAACGTACCCAAACTCAAAGACAGGATCATAAGTACCATGTGCTCTGCTTTGAGCATTCCTGAAATACCGATCATCACTACGACAAGTGCCAACGCCTTTAAAAGTGCGTCTTGGATAGATGAGGATATCTTTTTTTTAAAAATGATCCCGATGCCACTACCAATGATGATGGCAGCTACATTGATCCATGTTCCCAGCATGCTATATTTCCTTCTCTTCTTGCTCTAGAGGCAATTCCAAATAAAATGTCGATCCTTTTTCAGGAGATGAAATGACACCATAAGGTACTTTATGAGCCAAACAGATCGATTTGGCGATCGCCAGTCCCAGTCCTGATCCTGCATCGCTTCTTGCAAAATTCTTGTCGATCTTGTAGTAGCGATCCCATATGTAAGGTATCTCTTCTTTGCTGATGCCTTTTCCATGATCGATCACTTCGATCCGTACTGTGTCTTTTTTGCGTATCGCTTTGACATGAACCGTTTTGTCTTCTCCGACATGACTGATGGCGTTATTGATGTAATTAAAGAGAACCTGTCCGATCTTGATCTCATCACAATGAACCAAAATGGCTTCATCGACCGACATGACGATCTTGACTCTCATCGACCTGAGAGTTCCAGTAAAGAGTCCCACGATGTTTTCGATCATCGACTTCAAATGTACATTGATCGGTTCGATCTTTAGTTGTGGGTGGCCGTATTGTGACAGATTGAGCATGTCTGAAACCAAAATATCCAGATGTGTGGCTTCTTTAAGTATGATGTCCAGATGCTCATTGCGTTTTTTGGCTGAGCTTCCGGAGATTTCTTTGATCATCTCGGCATACGCTTTGATCGTCGTTAAAGGAGTCTTGATATCATGAGATACATTTGCGATCAAATCTTTGCGAAGCTCATCCATTTTGGCGATCTCCTGGGTGGCATAGTTAAGTGTTTGTGCCAATTCTGTGACCTCGTTGTATCCGGAAGGTTCAAACTCAACGTGAACATCCCCTGCTGCAAGTCTTTTGGCACTATTGACCATGGAACCCAGTGGTTTGGCGATGCGAGAGGCTATGATGAGAGCCATAAAACTGCTTAAGATGAACACAGCTATGGTCACATAGACATATTGGTCTTGCAAGATCGAGATGGTGGAATCCAGAAGTTCGATCGGAGCGTTTACAAAAACATAATAATTGGTGAAATCAGCCGCAACTTCCTTTCCATAAAACATCATTTCACGATCGGAACGTCCACTGTCCAAATAAAAGTAAAAGTCCGTACCGCGTACGACTTGTGCTTGATGGATGTACTCTTCGATGAAGTTTGGATTGTCGGTATGATTTGTTCGGGATAAAAAGCAGTTCACACCCAAAGCATCGACACCGTATACTTGTTGCCCTTGGCTATTGTAAACAGCAGCACATACGTTGTTGGCGATGGCAACTTGAACGATGTTTTCATTTAGATTCCCACTTTTTAGACCTTCTTCTATGACCGATGCCACAAATCGAACGTCACTGATCTTGGTATTGCGGTAATAGGGTTTGAGAAAGACGATTTGAAAAGACCAAAGCAACATCAAAATCGCTATGGCATATAGCATCATGTAAGACCATGTTTTGAATCGAATACCCCTAACTTTCTGTTTCAAACTTATACCCTGTACCTCTGACGGTCACGATGAAGTGACGGTTGTGTTTGAGATTTTTTCTTAACATCTTGATATGTGTGTCGACCGTGCGATCATCACCGTAGTAATTGTAATTCCAAACTTTGTTTAACAAATAGTCTCGAGAAAGTGCCTGATTTTTATGAGCAACCATAAATGTAAGCAACTCATATTCTTTGGGGGTGAGATTGATCCTTTCATTGGCGATCGAGACAGTCTTGGCATCATAATCGATCACCATGTCCCCAAAGATCGATTGACGATTGACCGTTTTGCTCTTTCGATTAAGCACTGTTTTGATGCGTGCCATCAGTTCTTTGAGTGAGAATGGTTTGACGATATAATCATCGATCCCCAACTCAAAACCAAGCAATTTATCGTATTCTTCAAAGCGAGCGGAAAGCATGATGATCGGAATGTCTTTGATCGCCTTGATTTGTTTGATGGCACTAAAACCGTCAAGATTTGGCATCATGATATCCAATACCACAAGATCGATCGGCTCATTTCTGACGATATCGATCGCTTGCTGTCCATCTTGAGCTGTCACGACTTGATAGTCATGAGCCTGTGCATACTCTTTTATGACTTCGCGGATATTGACTTCATCATCCACGATCAACAGTGTTTTCATATACTCTCCCTCTATCCGATCACGTCCATGTCACTGATGATGAATGAACCACGTTGATCCATCTGACCTTTGACGACATAGATGTCTTTCTTTTTGATGTCTTCTTTGTATCTTTCATATGATTTTGGCCATAGAATGGCTTCGATCGTTCCGCTGTCATCACTCAAAGTAACAAAAGCCATCGACTCTCCTTTTTTGGTTTTGATCTCTTTGTATCGGTCTACCATGACACATATATTATGTGGCAACTGATCTTTGATGGCTGAAACAGAAGTGATCTGTTGATTCAGTCTTGATTTGATGGTCACGATCGGATGATCGCTCAAATAGAAACCCAGTACTTCTTTTTCCTTGGCAGACCGCAACAGCGGCTGATCTTTTACTTGCATCATAATCGGTTTACTGACAAGATTCAAGTCGATCTGAACATGATCAGCAGTCTCGATCTTGACCAAATTGGCATAATTGAGTGCATCATCCAACGATGCGATCATATCAAGCCGACCGATTTCAAACTTATCGCATGCTCCGGCATAGATCAATGTTTCAAAGGTTTTTGTGTTTACCCGATAGATGGACATCCGTGCAACAAAATCAAAGAAATCTTCAAACGGACCATTTTTATCTCTTTCGTGCATCAGTTGTTGAACGATCGCACTTCCAATGCCTTTGATGATCGTCAGCGGCAAAAGCAGACCATCTATACGCAACTGATACTGATCCGTACTTTCCAAAACATTCATCGGATGCAGTTTGATATTCTTTTTTCGACATTCAT
>CALFEZ010000054.1 GCA_937957895.1 uncultured Erysipelotrichaceae bacterium | reverse complement strand
TTGGAAATTGATCACAAAAACGATTGATCGGGCGATACAGTATCTTCTCAGCATTGAGCCATGAAGGCAGATAATGATGGAACAAATGATATCTCACACCGACAAAATAAATCACTCCACCAAGTACGAACACCCAAATCATGGTTGTAAGGTCTGCCAGGTTAAAGAAGTTGATGCCTGAAAGATACTTGGTGATAAACTCTGAACAGTATCCAAATGATAAAACGGTCGGGATCAAAAATGTTTCCAAGATCCAACCTGGATTGGTGCCGATCAGTACGATGACCCCAGCTAGGATCCCCATCGGGATCATGGTCTTTTTGTAGTTGACCGTGATCATTTCATACGATCGAGTCGATTTGCCCAAAAAGATAAAGCTGTACCACTTCATAAACGAAGCTACCGTTCCGGCAGATACGATCGTAAACAACCACTCGGCATAAACAAAACTAGGATGACCATACTCGTATGCCTCGACGATCGCATGATGCAGTAAGGATTTGCTGGCAAATCCATTGAACAATGGCATGCCCATGATCCCCAAAACCGCAATCAATCCAATCCCTGCCAGAAGTGGCATCTTTCGATACAAACCACCCAAACGATACATGTTTGTTTCTTTGGTATGGAAATACACGACTCCGGCTACCATAAACAACAGGGCTTTGAAGATACCATGGTTGATCATGTGATAAACAGCACCCACATAACCCATGGCACCTTCGATGCCAAGATAAGCTGCCACTCCGATCCCCATGACGATGTATCCCATCTGTGAAATGCTGTGATAACCCAACATTTTTTTGATGTTTTCTTCCATCAAAGCCAACATGACACCCACGATCATCGTAATGATCCCAAGCCAGATGAGTACGATGCCAAACTGGATCGAAACCACCCACATGATGGCATCCTGGATCATGCATGCCGAATCACTCTTAAACAGAAGCACTGTGGCAACCCTGAGGATGCCATATGCGCCGATCTTGGTCAAGATCCCGGAGGATAGTGCATTGACGCTAAAGGGAGCTTCTTTGTATACTTCGGAATCCAAAAATGGACAGGCACGACACCGGCTTTGATACCAAAGCCCAAAATGAACAAGCCTCCGATCACATACTTCATGACCCCCAGTTCCACAAACTTCTCAGCGATGTTGACCCATTCCAGCGTTCCGGTATATGCCGCCAAAAGCAACATGCCACTAAGGATGCTCAACCCACCGATCACTCCCATATACACATACTCGCTGCCGGCTTCCAACGCTTCTTCGCTGCGGTAATGAACGATCAGCCCATAAGTAGAGAAAGTCATGATCTCAAAAAACAAAAAGAAACTAAGCATATCTCCGGCCATGAGCGTGCCAATGGTTGCAAGATAGGCAATCAAATAAAAGAAATAGAATGATCGTTGTCTTTCAAATGATCGGATGTCATTGAAACTGAACAAACCAACGACAATGAACATGAATCCCGCAAAAATCATGAGCAAATAATTGAGCAGATCGATCTTGAAATAAATACCAAGACCAAATACATTCTCAAAAGCATAAATGATCGGTTGATCGATGACGGTTGGATATGTCAACATGATCAAGATGGTCGTCAGTGCAATAAAGGACCCCACCGATACCCGACGGGCGATTTTGTGATTGCCGGTCAAAGGTATCAGGATCGCATCAAACAACCCAAACACAAGAATGACCAATGGCAGCCAGATCAATAGTGTTGCTTCCAAAAACCTCATACTCTCACCTATATTCCCAATAGCGCGACTGCACTTTCAATCAAGTTCATAAACAGTTGCGGATAAAACCCGGTCACGATCATCAGTACCAGTAAAATGATCATGCTCATTCGCATGACGATTGGCAATCGTTCCAAAATCATATTGGGTTGGGTTTTGCTGTCATTGCGTAAAAAACTGTTGATGATGATCGGCAGATAATAGACGGCATTCAAATAGCTGCTGATCAAGATCGCTGCCAACAACCACGGTTGGCCATTGTCGACGATCGCAAGCGAAAGATATACTTTGCTCATAAATCCATTGATACCGGGGATCCCGACAAGCCCCAAAGCAGCCACGGTAAACACTGCCATGGTAAATGGCATGGTGAACCCCATACCATTGAACTGCTTCAAGTCACGGATGTCAGTTTTGTATATGATGGCTTCGGCACTTAGAAACAGAGCTGACTTGATGATCCCATGAGTGAATACATGAAAGATCCCAGCCGCCATTCCGGCAGTCGTCATCAGACTAAGACCCAAAAAGATGTACCCGATCTGTGCAACGGAGGAATAGG
>CALFEZ010000053.1 GCA_937957895.1 uncultured Erysipelotrichaceae bacterium | reverse complement strand
TATTGAAAAAAGCACATCCCAAACTCCCTCAGGCAATCATTGACATCATCTTGCATACCCATCCAAATCCACTGCTGTCTCAAATCATCTCTGGCCAGTTGGATGCTGATCGCATGGATTACCTTTTGCGGGATGCATACTTCAGTGGAACAAGCTACGGAAAATTCGATCTGGAACGCATGCTTCGAACGATGCGAGTCGTTGATGATAAACTGGTCGTCAAAGCCAGTGGTGTCCATGCCATCGAAGATTACATCATGGCACGATATCATATGTATTGGCAGGTGTACTATCATCCGGTATCACGAAGTTTTGAATCGATATTGACATCCTTTTTCAAGAGATTACGATATCTTTATCAAAAGGACGAAGCAAGTGTGCAATCACTGGAAGAATTTTCTCCTTTTTTGGATAATCGACCGATCAGCAATGAACAGTTCTTGCATATGGATGAAACGACATTCATGGCAGCATTGAAGAAAGCCAGAAATCATCCGGATGCGATCCTCAGTGATTTTGCCAGAAGGATCATGCAGCGAGACCTGTTTGCCTATGAAGATGTAAAAAGCCCTCAGCATGCACAAGCAAAAATAGAAAGCATCCAAAAAGCAGGATATGATCCCGACTACTATTTTGCCATGGGAAGTGCATCCCAGACACCGTATCATCCCTATTTGTATAATCAACAGTCCATTATTTGGATCGTGGACCAGGATGATCGACTGATGGAGCTGTCTCAGGCATCGGTGATCGTTAAAGCCATCACAGAGGGAAAGGAAAAGGAAGACATCAAGATGTTCTTTCCAAAGGAGTTACGATGAACGAAATCCATATCAAAAGAAGACAAACGATCACCAACACCATGGGCAATGAAACCATTGCTTTTGTTTTTGCCGGTGATCTGATCAAACGATCAGCAGACTCGCATTATCTTTTCGATGTCAGTAAAAACTTCTATTACCTGACAGGGATCGACGAACCACAAGCAGTGTTGGTCATGATCAAACGAAATGATGAAGTAAAAGAAATGCTGTTTGTAAGAGACATCGATCCAGTCATGGAAAAGTGGAATGGCAAATACATCACCAAAAAGCAAGCCACAGATATCAGTGGGATCGAAATGGTATCGTATCTTTCGAGTTTTCAATCCACGATCGATCGTTTGTTATCGAGAAACATACTTACAAAAGCATATGTCGACAACGAGCGACTAACGACCCATGACATCACATCAGAAAGCGAACGCTTTGCAAAAACACTCAGCAAAAAATGGCTAATGTCAGTCGAGAATCTCTACCCAATGATCGCTGCTGAGCGTACCATAAAGGATGAACATGAGATCGAGAAAATCAAAAATGCGATAGCACTGACAAACAAAGCTTTTTTGCACATGCTTGCCAATACAACTTCTCAAATACCCGAATATCGTCTGCAAGCTGAGTTTGAGTATATTCTAAAACGTCATGATGCAAAACCTGCATTTGATATGATCGTGGCAGCATCAGAACGTGCCTGTGTGCTGCATTATGTTACCAACAGAGAAATGATAGAACCAAATACATTGATCTTGACAGACATGGGAGCTCAGTTGGATCATTATAATTCAGATATCACACGTACTTTCCCAAGTGATGGTGTTTTTAGCAAACGTCAACGGGAACTGATGGATGTGGTATTGGAAGCCATGGAATGTGTTTTTGCTCAGTGTAAACCAGGTGTGACACTGGCTGAACTCAACAAGATCGTGATCGATCTGTATCAACAACGATTGAAACAACTACAGATCATCGATCAAGATCATGAAGTATCTCAATACTATTATCACGGAGTCAGTCATTTTCTGGGACTGGATGTCCATGATGTCGGTCAGTTGGAGAATATGAAACTTCGTTCAGGTCATGTGATCACGGTAGAACCTGGATTATATATCGAAAAGGAGAAGATCGGCATACGCATCGAAGACAACGTCCTTATCACTCAAGACGGATATGTCAATCTATCCAAAGAGATCATCAAAACACCTGATGAGATCGAAGCCTTCATGAAGCAGCAAAATACCGATCAATGATCGGTATTTTCACGCATAAACGGCAAAGCATGTTTTTTTATGATTATTCCTTGACATCTTGGGCACATTCATTATAATTTTACAAGATAAAGGGGATTTCATGAGAAGAAAAAAAGCTACCGACATTGTGATCACCCAATCATCCAAAGCATACGATACTACTGATACGACCGAAGTGAGGTTGCTTTTCTATGAGAAGTACAAAGAC
>CALFEZ010000052.1 GCA_937957895.1 uncultured Erysipelotrichaceae bacterium | reverse complement strand
TGCTTCTTTTTGGACGATCGACATGATGGTAGTAACCAGTTCCGGTAAAGAGGTACCGATCGCAACGATGGTCAATCCGATCACTGCTTGTGGAACCTGTATCAACTCTGCCAAAGCAGTGGCATTTCTGACCAGTAACTCAGCACCGACTATGACCATCAATGCACCAGTAAAAAATAGGATAATCTGTTTCTTTGTGTCTGCCCCATTGTGTTTTGGCAGTTCTGTTTCTTCAGGTTTGTTTTTGACATTTTTGATGTTCATCCAAAAGAACATGACAAGCATTGCCCAAAGTACCAAACTCTCAACAAAGACCAACTCAAGATCGATCATCAAGATCAGTGAAATGAGAGTCAAAGCAATCATAAACCAACCTTTTTGAAGAAGATCTTTGCTGGCGAGTGCCGGAGGCATCATCGCGAGCGAAATGCCAAGGATAAATCCAAGATTTGCGATCACGGACCCATAGGCATTCCCGATTGCAAGGTCCACGTTTCCGCTTCCTGAAGCGATGACAGAGACAAGAACTTCCGGTAATGTCGTTGCTAAAGATACGATCGTGGCACCAATGATAAAACTCGGGATCCCTGTTATCTTTGCCACGTATACAGCAGCATCGACAAACCAGTCTCCACCTTTGATGATCAATACAAATCCGACAACAAGCCAGAATAGTAATAGCAGAATATCCATAGTGCTCCTTTTACAACAATGAGAATATACCACTTTTGCAGCTCAAAATCAAAGAAAATCTGCTAGTAGTCATCTTTGCAGAGGGGTTTCCATACTTTTACATAAAGAAACAAAAAGGATCCATATATCATGGATCCTTATTGATCAGTTTTCACTTCTGCCTATGGATTTACCGGATACTGACTTTTTCGGTTCTGTTATTCCTTTTGATTCAAAGTAGTCATCCAGATAGTATGTGATGCGGTCTCTGACATCTTGTGGTGCCGGTTTGCATAAAGAAACTTTAACACTTTTATCAGCAACAAGTGCTTCTGCCAATCCTGAGCACCCAGGATAACCACATGCTCCACAGTTGAGTCCGGGAAGCATCTTTAATACATCATCATAGGATTTATCAGGTTCAACATAGAATTTATCTGATGCATATCCAAGGCCCAAACCCAAGACAGCTCCAATCAAAGCCATCACGACGATTGACTCAATCATATCTTACTCCCTTCCATCAAGTGTGTGGGATGTCTCTCACACGATGTAAGCCGGCATCCACCACAACTCACAGTCAAATCTTCACATCCCTTAGGGATTGGTGTTTTATGGTTCAACACATAAAGACCGGCATACACTCCTGCAAGGATGGCAATCAACAATAAAGCTTCCATTATACCAACCCTGCCAAACCGCTAAATGCCAATGCCATCAAAGCTGCCACGATCATTGCGATGGGATTACCTTTAAATGGCAAAGGAGTGTCAGCCAGATCAAGTCTTTCACGAATGGCTGAGAATAGAAACAATACAAGTGTGAAACCGGCTGAAGTAGCGATCGCGAATACGATCGTTTCAACTAGGTTGAATCTTTGGCTGATGTTTTGCAAAGCAACAAACAACACCGCACAGTTAGTGGTGATCAACGGTAGAAAGATCCCCAGCGAACGATACAAAGGCGGGAGGAAGCGTTTAATGATAAGCTCTGTCAGTTGGACAAAAGAAGCGATAACAAGGATAAACACGATCAGATCCATGAACTGCAGATCCATCTTATCCAAGACCAAATGGTATATCGCAAATGTGGACAAGGATGCTCCCACCATGACAAATGTCACAGCACCACCCATACCCAATGCTGAACTGGTTTTTCTTGAGACGCCCATAAACGGACAAATACCCAAGAAGCGACTCAATATGACGTTATTGATAAATACGGCTGAAATAAACAGTGCTAACAGTTCCATTCTAATCCACCTCTTTTCCTTTTAGCTTGAGGCTTGTCATTCTTTTTTGTTTGTATACTTCAAACAACGCTGCCAACATGGCAAAGGTAATGAATGCTCCTGTTGGTTGATTGAACATCGAGATGGTATATTCGCTTGGGATGATCGTAAATTCAAACAGAACTGCCTGATTGAATGGATTGACAAGATTCAATCCTCCGGTAGCCAGCAGTTGACGGATCGATCCTAACAAAACAAGACTCCATGTGAATGCCAACCCCATACCAAAACCGTCGATGATCGAATCACGAACATTGTTTTTTGATGCGAAAGCTTCAGCACGGCCCAATATGATACAGTTGACAACGATAAGCGGGATGAATACTCCCAATGCCGTATAAAGGTCAGTGGTAAATGCATGCATGAGCAGCTCCACCATTTTTACCAAGGTTGCAATGATCACGATGTATACCGGTATCCGGATGTCCATCGGTGTGATCTTACGCATCAATGAGACGATCGTGTTGGCGATCGTCAACACGACGATGACCGCAACGCCCATACCCAAGGCATTGTTAAGAGTCGTGGAGATCGCCAATGCCGGACATAGCCCAAGATATAATACGAATGCAGGATTTTCTCTTAGAAATCCTTTTCTGAAATTTTCAAATTGATTCATGTGCGCCTCCTAGTCTTCTATGGCAGCACGAACGGCGCGCGCCGCTGATACGGATGTCATGGTTGCTCCGCTTACCACATCGATTTCGATGGTATCGTCCGTGATATCCAAATCAACAAATTGCTCCCAGAACTCATCTGCATCGATCTTATCGCCAAAACCTTGCGTATCGTTCATTTCGATAAATGAAACAGAAACGATCACATTGTCTGCACGATTGATGACAACTTCAAACACATTAGGCTTGGCATCATCATATCCGCCTTCCAATACCGCATAACCGCGTGAAGAAACGATATACGTAACGATGTCGCCATCAGTCGTCTTATCCATGACTTCACCGGAAACTCGGTCGGTTTGGGTTGAGAAAATGCCGATGCTTGGTCCAAACTGAAGTGGTGGAGGTGTGATGATTCCTCCGCTTCCATCGTCATCGATGCCTTTGGATTCATTGAACATGGTCCTTGCTGCATTGATGCCTTTGACGACGGCTGCAGATGTAACGGTTGCTCCGGACAATACCGGGATGCCATCAGTAGTGGTTTTTCCAATGACATTGTCAGTAAATTCAGGCTTTTCGATACGATCTCCTATTCCCGGAGTATCATTAAGCTCCAAGACTGCAAATCCAACGATTTTTGCATCATCGGAAATACCAAGCATGAACACGATCGGATTGGCATATCCTGTCACACGAACTTTGTATGCCATGCCATATCCCACTGCTTCGTATACGCCAATGACTAAACCCGCTTCATCTTCGAAGTCTTCGATGATCAAGAATTCACTGGCATCGGGAAATATCTTTTGAAGATTGGCTTTTTCACTGGCAATTGCATTTTCAGCGATGATCGGTGCCGTGATGTTATTGACAAATGCCAAGGCACCACCTGCTAAAGCTGCAACAAGAGCCAGAAACAAGCCCATTTTTAGGATTTTCATATTAATCATCTCCTCCATCTTCTATCAATGCTTTGATCGCAGCTCTGACAGCGCGATTTGCAGAAACGGAGGTCACCGTTGCACCAGCAACTGCGTCGACCGTGATGGATTCATCTTCGATCGACAATCCTTTGTATTGATCAAGGAATGTTGCTGAATCAACAGGATCGCTCAGACCAGGAGTGTCATTCAACGCAATGACTCTAACAGAAATCAATGTGTTATCGGACGTGTCGATCACTACTTCAAATACATTCGGCTTGGCATCATCATATCCACCTTCAAGCACGGAATATCCGCGCGAGGATACAACAAAAGTCACTTCATTGCCATCGGTCGCAGTATCAAGTACTTCCCCTGGAACTCTTGAAGTGGCATCAGCAAAAATACCGATAGGATCCCCAAGATTGATGATTGGATCTTCCCCGTTATCGTTTGGATCATCCGCAGCGATGGCTTCCATTTGAGTTGCGACTCCACCCATCAAAAGAACTCCGATCAAGAAAGTCACACCAATGGCTGTCAGGTATTTTTTTGAACGTTCGATCTGCCATCCATCGGTGAAGCGTTCGATCGTTGGGGTCAGGATGTTCATAAGCAAGATCGAGTATACGACCCCACCAGGTAAGTTGGCCTGGACTCGGATCAGTACCGTGATGATCGCTGCTCCGATTGAAAAAATGATGCGTCCGGTAGCGGAAGTTGGATTTGTTACTGGGTCTGTCAACATAAAGACAGCCCCAAAGACAGCTCCACCTGCAACTACATGATATATCGGATACCAAATACCGATCCCATTGACAAGAGCGATGACATATCCCAACAGGAAGATCGTTCCAAGATAAAACACAGGGACACGCCAATCCAAAACACCTCGAATGGCCAAAACGACTCCTACCAACAAAATCAACAGTGCACTTGTTTCACCCAATGCCCCCGGATACCAACCTATAAACAGATTGGTCAAGCCTCCAAAGCTCTCCAAAAATGCTTCAGTTGCGATGGCATCGGTGATTAGCCAACCACGCTGTGCGATCGAAGCGATCGGTGTTGCGGAAGTATTCAGATCAGCTGCAACTCTACCGGCAAATGCCGCCAGGATCACTGTTCTTCCCACGGCTGCAGGATTAAAGATGTTGTGTCCAAAGCCACCAAAGATCAGTTTACCAAACAAGATCGCAAAGATCGTACCGATGATCAGAGCATAGTAGGTCATGCTGATCGGAACCATCAGTACCAGGATGATCGCTGTTACCCATGGAAAAGATCCTTGTAAATGCTTTAGATAGTTCTTTTTTACAATCAAACACCAGACAAACTCGGTGATCAATGATGTGATGACTGCCGCAGCAAATAAGCCAAGCGCATGTGTCACATACGACATGTCATACTCGAAATAGTAATAAGCCAAACTGAACAAGAACACTGCCAAAAGCCCAAGAGTCAACTCAAACATGATCTTTTGGGTACTCTGGCGGCTCCTTGAGTTAGGTGCTACGCGGAAAGTGAATTTCATGTTTTAACCCCCTTGCTTTTTGAGTTGCAAGACTTTCTTGGCACGTCTTACACCTTCGGTAACGTCCAATCTGGACGGACATACATATGAGCATAATCCACATTCGATGCACTGATCCGCACGCAACTGAGCGATCAGATCGACATTGTTGGATTCTTCGGCGTTGTTGATACGGACCGGTAATAATCCTGCAGGGCAATAATCGTTGCATTTGCCACAACGCAAACATGCGATCGAATCAAGTGGT
Source organism: uncultured Erysipelotrichaceae bacterium (assembly GCA_937957895.1). GTDB lineage: Bacteria > Bacillota_I > Bacilli_A > Erysipelotrichales > Erysipelotrichaceae > UBA6182. The sequence continues at coordinate 7,050 of CALFEZ010000052.1, read as the reverse complement.
GTCGTTTTGAGCACCGTGATGGCATTGGTATATGGAGTGACTACGAAATGGTCGTTCACGATCGTTTTACCCATCATCGGACCACCTGCGATACAGCGGACATCTTCAGCAGCATAGCCTCCAAGCTGAGCCACGATCTCGGATGTAGGAGTTCCTACGGCAACATATACATTGGCAGGATTTTTGACTCCATCTCCACTGACAGTCACCATCTTGAATACGGGAGTTTCACCTTTGGTCAATGCCTGACCAAAAGCAATCGCTGTCGTTGCATTGTTGACGATCAAACCAATTTCACTTGGCAGTTTGTCATAGCGCTTTTTGAAGATTTGATATACCAGTGTTCTTTCCCAACCCATGGGATACACATCCGGTACTGCTTTTACTTCGACACCTTCGATATCAGCAACCGCATTTTCCACTTTCTTGATCAATGATTTTTTTGTCTTTTTGATGGCGATCAACGCCTTTTTTGCCATCGACATCTTCAGCATGGCAACTGTGCCCGTGATCAAATCATCCAAATGATTTTCGATCATGCGATAATCCGATGTGATGTATGGTTCACATTCTACACCGTTGATAACAAGCGTATGGATATCTTTGGCAAACTTATATTTGATGTACGATGGAAAACCGGCACCTCCCATACCCACGATGCCTGCTTCCATCATAAATTCGATCAGCTGTTCTCTTGTTGCGCTTTGATGATCCAAAGGCTTCAATGTTTCAGCCTTTTCATAGAGTCCATCGTTTTCGATCACCAAATGATCGATTGGTTTGAGAATCGAGTGCATGACTTTCTTTACACCTTTAACGACACCTGAAACCGGTGAAAACAATGGGACTGTAAAATTATCGTTTCTAACAGCCACCTTGGAATGCACAAAAACACGGTCGCCTTCCTTCACCAACACTTCAAAACTTGTTGAAAGTCCGTTGATCAAAGGAATATAGACCGTTTTGGGAGCTTTTATAGTGACGATATCATTGTAGTTGGTCAATTCCTTGTGTCCATCGACATGTTTTTGCATTGGACCGATCCATATTGACATAACTTCACCTAATCCTTTCTCATAAAAAAATGAAATAAGCAAAACGCTTGACATATTGTGTTTTTTTATTTCTCATCCATTATACCACACTTTTTTTTTTGGAATACATCGGTTTTGTGAATCAATGTACTTTTCAACGGACATCATCTTATGTGTGATTTATGCATTTGATGTTTTGTTAATATATTAATTATCAACTGTGTGCTATAATGTTTCCGGTGATTCAATGAAGAAAATTATTATCTTGTTTTTATTTGGTTTTATCCTTTTAAGTGGATGTCAACCCAATGATGATCCTAACGAAAATGGCGATTTGAGACGATTCGATCAGACGACATTCGATGCCGGTTTTGATACGATCATTCGTATCATCGCTTACACCGAAACTCGTGCAGAATTTGATCAGTATTTCGATCAGATGCAGCAAGACTTTTTGTATTTGAACAACCTTTTCGATAAGTACAATGCCTATCCAGGCATCAACAACATACACACGATCAATCGTCAGGCAGGTCTTTCTCCGGTTGAAGTAGATCCGATCATCATCGATCTGATCAAAATGAGCAAACTCTGGTATGATGAAGGTGAGCAGTTGTTGGACATCTCGATGGGTGCTGTCTTGAACATCTGGCATGATTATCGTGAAAGAGGACTTGAAAAAAACAGCCAAGGACAAGGCGGAGCTGTTCCATCATTGGCTATGTTGGAGCAAGCGAAGCTCTGTACAGGTTGGGATTACGTGCAGATCGATGAAGAAGCCAAAACGGTCTTTCTGACCGATGCCTGTGCATCCTTGGATGTCGGAGCGACTGCCAAAGGATATGCTACTGAGTTTGTTGCAAGAAGATTGGAAGCAGCGGGTCTTAAGCATGGTGTCATCAGTGCCGGCGGCAATGTACGGACCATCAATACCCGTGCCAATAAAGACCCATGGGCGATCGGCGTCGAACTTCCTGAGATGTTCACACAACGTTCTGCCGATACCCTTCGGATCCCATTTTCAGTCTCGATCGTCACCAGCGGTGATTATCAAAGATACTATTTGGGTACAGATGGTAAGTCATATCACCATTTGATCAATCCAAATACATTATTCCCTGAAACTTACTTCCATAGTGTTACCGCAATTACCAAAGATTCCGGGATCGCCGATGCACTTTCCACCATCTTGTTTTTGATGCCTTACGAACAAGGATTGGCATATATTGAAGCTCTGCAACAAGAATATCCGGATGAGTTGATTGGTGCGTTTTGGATATTTGCAAATGATAATCCGATTCCCACAAATGGAAACATAGCACAAAGTGAAGGATATCATGTTGCTATCACGGATTCGTTGATCCAGTATTCTCGCGTATTTACACCATAAACATAGGAGTGGTCATATGATAAGGCGAATTTTGACATTCTGGTTGATCTATGCAGCATCCTTCGCTGCCATAGAGTTCCTGTTTGCATTATTCAGTGATTTTGATGTGTTTTCTCCTTCCAAGATCCGGATCTTGCTTTTTGTGTTGAGTGCCGGATTGACACTTGCCATTATTACAAGCTTGATGAATCGAAGATGGAGTAGGATATGCATGTATTTTGCTCTTTTTGCTTATGCTTTTTATGCATTGTTCCAATCGAGTTTTCATGATTACATGGGATACTATGTAAGCTTCAGCACTGCTAAAACGACTGCGACCAATGTGACGGATTATGTATTGGACTTTCTAAAGGCAATCAAGTTTCGATACATTGCTTACTTTTTCCCAATGCTGATGACTTATTTCGTTATCCAAAAAAGATGGATCCGTATCCCCAAACGCAAAATGGAAATCAAAGCCATCGCAATGATGACGGCAGTGTTGATCTTTGTCCACTTGCTTTCTTTACAGTCCCTCAACTGGTTCGTTGCCGGGTTTCAAGTATACACTCCAAAACTTCTATATCACAACCCCACGCAGACAACATTGGCGATCAAAGAACTGGGAGTACAGCGATATGGTATACGGGATGTGATCATGCTGTTTCATGACATTGACTCTGAGATCATCATCAAACCTGATGACCCCATTAATCCAGATCCTGATCAAAAACCGGATCTGACACGCAAACTCAAAACGGATTTATGGACTGATCTGGCATATCGCGAGACTGATGAAAAGATCAAACAGATCGATGACTATCTGTTAAAAAGGGTCATCTCCTCCAAAAATGATATGACCGGGATTTTCAAAGATAAAAACCTCGTATACATCATGGTAGAAGCTTTTGATTATATGGCAATCCATCCTCAATTGACACCAACACTCTACCGCTTGATGCATGAAGGATTCTACTTTGATGATTATTATGCTGTCAAGGCATCGTGTGCTACCGGAGAGAGTGAATTCATGGGTCTTGTATCTTTGATTCCCGTTGTATCAGCATGCACGCCTTATGAATACTATGAGAATGAGTATCCACAATCAGTCTTTAATCTATTCAAAGACAATGGATATCATGTCTCTTCCTATCATAGTTACCCTGACAAGTTCTATCCCCGTACTCCATGGCATACCAACATGGGTTCTGAGTGGTTTTATCACAGTGAACAACTCCAGATCCCTATGCTGAAAGGATGGCCCAGTGATTTGACATTGCTTGAAAAATCGTATGAAGTCTACAGCAAACAGGATCGTCCTTTTATGGCATTTGTCATAACGGCTGCCATGCATTTTGTGTATGATTCTGATTCGACCTTAGGCAATCGATATCTGGATGAAGTCAACCAATACATGCCAAATGCCAGTATGGATATCAAACGATATATGTCCAAAAGCATCGATTTTGATCGTGGTTTGGCTCGCTTGTTTGAACTTTTTGAAGAAGATGATCTTATGGATGACACTGTGTTTGTGTTGTATGCGGATCATCATCCTTTCAGGATCAATTACAATGAAATAGTTAAACACACACCTTATGTGGATCGTTCAGAAGGTTTGTCGATCGATCGTTCTCCATTGATCATCTACCATAAAAACTCGTCACCAAAAACGATTTCCACACCAGGCTCACAAATCGACATCCTGCCAACGATTGCCAACTTGTTTGGTTTAGACTTCGATCCAAGAATTTATATTGGACAAGACCTATTCAGTGATCTCAACAATGTCGTGATTTTTACCAATGGCAGTTGGAAAACTGAAAAAGGTGAGTTCTATGCCACTCGTCAAGCATTCGTTCCATATGATGAAAATGACACATATACCGAAGAAGAGATCCTCAAAATCAATATGTATGTCAAAAATCAGTTCACGATCAGTGAGGAGATCCTAAAAACAGATTACTTCAAATACCGAAAAAGCATATTACCATAAAAAAAACGGCTCAAAGAGCCGTTTACTTTTTGCCTAATCGCTTGAACATGTTTCGCTTATACACTTCGACACCGGGTTGATCGAATGGATTGACATCCTGCATGTATACACTCATGGCACATGCTTTGAAATAGAAATAGATCAGATATCCAAACGTGTATGCACTATGATCTTCGATCTCGATCAAAATGTTTGGGATACCTCCATCTTCTACGTGTGCCTGCAAAGTACCCAGCATGGCTTGTTCATTGATCCAATGCAAGCTCTTGTCTGTCAGGTAGTTGAGCTGATCGGCATCGTCTTCAAAAAATGGCACTACACCATCTTTGAGCGGTGTTTTCAACTTAAGTACCGTTTCAAAGAAGATTTTCTTTCCTTCTTGAATGAACTGTCCCATAGAGTGAAGGTCAGTAGAAAAAACAACAGACGCAGGGTAGATGCCTTTTCCTTCTTTGCCTTCCGACTCACCAAACAATTGTTTCCACCACTCTGCCAACATGGCAAAATGACTTTCGTAACTAACAAAGATCTCCACGTCTTTGCCTTGTTCTTCGATGTTTTTTCTGGCAATGGCATACTTATATGCTTCGTTGGTTGTGATATCATCATTGTTTAGATCGATGTATGCTTGCCTGCTGCCTTGCATCAACTGATCGATATCGATCCCTGCACAGGCAATTGGAAACAAACCAACGGAAGTGAACACTGAATACCGTCCCCCAATATCATCGGGGATCGTAAACATGGTGTATCCTTCTTTGTTTGCCAGTTCATTGAGTGTCCCTTTTGCTCGGTCGGTAGTCGCGATGATACGGTTTGCTGCTTCTTTTTTTCCATAGCGAGTTTCCAAATAACTGCGAATGATTCGAAATGCCAATGCTGTTTCAGTGGTCGTTCCTGATTTTGAGATCACGTTGCAATAGACTGATTTGTCTTTGACTCTATCGAGTATTTGCAGCAATGCCGTCGATGAGAATGTGTTTCCGACATAGAGGATCTCCAATGTGTCATCAGCATACAATCCTTTGACAAACTCGATAGCAGCTCTTGCACCTAAATAAGAACCACCGATCCCACAAACCAACAGCACTTCGGCTTCCTGTCTCACTTTTGCAGCCACTTCTTTAACTTTCTCAAATTCAGACTTGTCATGATCGATCGGCCAATCGACCCACCCAAGATAGTCGTTTCCCTTATAGGTTTTTTCATGAATCCAACTATGGATCCGTTTTACTTCGTTCTGATAGTCGGATAAATCTCTATCCAATTTTGCATACGTCAAATCTGTTTTAATCATCGTATTTTTCCTTCCATTGAGCGATCCATTTCGGTAATTGTTTCGCAAGTGTTTGAAACCCGAGATTGTTGGAGGGCAGTTTCTGATCTTTCAGTTTGGTCCGATGCCTTCGCATGGGGCGTTGGTAAATGGCTTTAAGTGACAGTTTCAGTTGTTTTTGATCTTCACTTACTTCTAACACCTTCAAATGAAGACTGTCCCCTATCTGGACATACTGACTGATGTCACGCACAAAATTATCAGACAATTCAGAAATATGAATCAAGCCTGATGTTTCTTTATCGATATACACAAACGCTCCATAAGGCTGGATGCCGGTCACATACCCGACAACAACCTGACCTACATGATACATCTTAACCCTCTTTGATTAGTGCTATTATATCACATCCCTTTATTTCTTGTGTTATAATCATGGCGAGGTGAAAACATGTTAGGTGTCATGTATCCGTTTTGGGCAGCATTGTTTGCAAATTTGGTCGCTCAATCATTGAAACCGGCCTTTTACTATTTGCGGACCAAGCAATGGAAGCCCCGTTTGCTTTTTGAAAGCGGCGGTTTTCCTAGCTCTCATACATCGACCGTGACAGCCTTGACGTTGGCAGTTGGCATACAGGAACATTTTTCTTCCACCATCTTTGCAGTAACATTGATGTTTGGGATGATCGTAGCATACGATGCTGCGAATGTTCGCTATTATGCCGGGCAAAACATCAGGATCACCCAACAATTGATCAAAGATATCCAGTTACTGACTCAGACAAATCTGGATGACCCAATATACATGCTTAAGATCAAAGAAGTTCTAGGGCATAAATGGACTGAAGTCATTGGTGGTTTCTTTGTCGGTATCATCATGGCGTTGATCATCTTTTTGATCAAATAAGGAGGCAGCATGAAAGAGAAATTTATTGAAGAAATCATCGACACGATCGATAAGATTCGTCCATATATACAACGTGATGGCGGTGATGTCGAGTTTGTCGATGTGGATGAAAACGGCGTTGTGTCGGTTAGAATGCTGGGAGCATGCATTGGTTGTGGATTTGCCGATGACACGATCAAACTTGGTGTCGAGGCGATCCTAACTGATGAGATCCCTTTTGTGACAGAAGTCATCGTGGTAGATTAGCAAAGCGTTTTATTGTTTTTGTTTCTTTAAATGAAAACCAAAGGTCAGAATCCTTATCGCTGAAGTTCGATCAGTGATAAGGGTTCTGCCTTTTTTATGTAATGATTGTTTGCATGATTGATCCAAGCATCAAAAACACTGCGGATATGATCACCCGCAGTGTGGATCAGGATGGGATTGCTTTAGTCGATGTAGATCTTGACGACATCGCCATCATTGGAT
>CALFEZ010000051.1 GCA_937957895.1 uncultured Erysipelotrichaceae bacterium | reverse complement strand
TGTTCATGGTGTTGGCTATAAAGTCGGGTTCAATCGACCTGAAGCACTGAGCCTGCAATCTCAGGTTTTTCTTTATACGGTAAACATTATCAAAGAAGATCAGCATGCATTGTATGGATTTTTGACCGTTGATGAAAAAAACATGTTTGAACAACTGATCGATGTCAAAGGGATCGGTCCTAAGACGGCATTGTCTGCTTTGACTGTCACTACTTTGGATCGTTTGACTCAAGCTATCGTCAATGAAGATGTCGACTTTCTTAAAACACTTCCTCAGATCGGTGCAAAAAGCGCATCACAAATCATTTTGGATCTTAAAGGAAAACTCGTGCAGGTAGACCATCATAAAAAGAAGAGCCCCAAGATATCAGATACCATCGATGCACTGAAACAGCTTGGTTATAAAAACAGTGAACTCAGTGGATTACCGGCATATTTGGCTCATCATCATGATCAAGACGAAAAGGAACTGATCAAGCTTAGTTTGCAATGGCTGTTGACCCATAAGAAAGGATTTTGATGGAACAAGTATTGAGTGTATATGCATCCACTTCGGATGATGAAAGCACCCTCAGACCGACAAGACTAGATGAGTATGTTGGCCAAAATGAACTCAAAGAGAACATTCGGGTGTTTATTGCTGCTGCAAGAACCAGACAGGAAGCACTTGACCATATTTTGTTTTACGGTCCTCCGGGTCTTGGTAAAACGACACTGGCATACATCCTTTCGCATGAAATGGATACCAACATCCGCATCACAAGTGGTCCAAGCATCGAAAAAAGCGGAGATCTTGCAGCCATTTTGAGTTCTTTGGGTCCCGGTGATATTTTGTTTATCGATGAGATCCATCGATTGCCTAAAGTGGTTGAGGAAGTTCTATATCCGGCCATGGAAGATTATGCCATCGATTTGATCATTGGAAAAGATGCTACTACCCGATCGATCCGTCTTGACCTTCCACCTTTTACACTTGTCGGTGCAACGACCCGTGCCGGGGATCTTACTGCTCCGCTTCGTGATCGTTTTGGGATCGTCTCAAAGCTCGATTACTACAATGAACAGGAACTGGCGATGATCCTGACACGTACATCACGCGTGCTTGACACTCCAATCAGTGATGATGCCAAAAACGAGATTGCCAAAAGATCACGCGGTACACCTCGAATCGCCAATCGATTGTTTCGTCGCGTGCGTGATTTTGCTCAGGTCTACAATGATAACCAAATCGATTTAAAAGTGACACAAATGGCTTTGGATCGACTGAGAGTCGATCATATCGGTTTGGATGATGTTGATATCCGTTATCTCAAAGGCATCATTGAACGTTTCAATGGAGGACCTGTCGGATTGGATGCGATCGCCAACAGCATATCCGAAGAAGCGATGACTTTAGAGGACGTATACGAGCCATACTTGTTACAAATCGGTTTTATCAATCGCACCCTACGAGGACGAATCGTAACGAAGAAAGCGTATGAACATCTCAACATTTCTTTCAATCAAAGTTTATTCGATTAGCAAATCTCTTGAGAGGTTTGTTTTTTTTCTTTATAATGCTTTTCTAGAGGGAAATCATGAAAAGCAAAATCATTATGATGATAATAAGCATTATGTTATTGACATCCTGCAGTCAGCCAGCCTCGAAATTACCGGATAAAATGAGTTCGATCGAAGCATTCACGACAGTATCAAGCGATGCATCTATCGTAGTGATGGATGTAAGAACAATCGCTGAATACAATGAAGGCCACATCAAAGGAAGTATCCTTGTTCCTTTGGATAGGATCCAACGTTCGATCGAAGGCATCTTATCAGATAAAAACACTACGATATTCGTAGTGTGTCGCAGTGGCAATCGCTCGGCTCAGGCCAAAAGCATGCTTCAAAAAATGGGTTATGCAAACGTTACTGACATTGGATCTGTTTTTACCTGGCCAGAACCACTTGTCGTTCCAACTCAATAGAAGATCAACGATCTCAAACAAGAAGCATCTTCACATAAAGGGACAGCCACATCCAAATCTTTCCATTGGATCTTCGCACCTTTTGCCCAACAAGCACCGACCATATCCATGTTGGTGCGTTTTGCTGTTTCGATCATCATCGGCATGTCATCGATCAACAGGCAATCTTTGACACTAAGATCAAACTGTGCGATGGTCTTAAGAATGCCTGATCTTGCAGGTTTTCGTTCATGTGGTGGGACATCATAACCAATGATGCCGTGAGGAAGTCGGCCAAAGAGACGATCATAGTCTTTCTCGATCATAAAAGCTTCCGAGTAGGAGTACACGATGACGATGCCACCATGGTCAAAGTAATCACAAACCAATCGTTGCACATCTTCAAAAGGTTTTGCCTGTTTCAAATTGACTTTTTCTCGCCACATGCTGACTTCAATGGCGATTTCTTCTTCCGAGAAAGAGTAGATGTTTTTGATGAATCCTTCAAATCCATACTCATTTGTAAGCAAAACAAAGTCCTCAAAAGAAATCTCCGGTTCATCAGGACGCAGTAAACGAAGTGTTTCCAAAAAAATGGGATAATGGATGGTCTCTTGTGAGTTGATCAATGTATCATCATGATCAAGGATCAGACATTTCTTTTTAAGTTTAATCATAATACCATTATAGCAAAAGAAAAAGCCTCTTATGGTATAATGTTCTCATGAAAAACAAACGAGTTCTGATCGCGACCGGTGGTACCGGTGGTCATATCTATCCCGGCATCACGCTAGCGGATGCCCTTATCGAGCATGATAATGATGTCATTTTCATCGGCAATGAAGGCAACATGGAAGCAACGCTCGTCCCTGCATCGGGGTATCGTTTTTATGCCATAAAAAACAAAGGACTTACGGGCAATGCCTTTCTAAAGATTTGGCGTTTGCTGTCTCAAGTCAAACCCACGTTCATTAGTGTGAAACTTCTTAAAAAAATCAAACCTGATCGAGTTATTGTGTTTGGGGGATATGTGAGTATTCCGGTAGGGTTTGCTGCATGGTTGTGCGGTATACCATTGATCCTGCATGAACAAAATGCTATCGCCGGTTTAGCCAATCGGGTGCTCGCGCCTTTTGCATCAGCGATCGCAGTAAGCTATCGTGACACCATGACACAATTTCCAAAGAAAAAAACATATTTTACCGGTAATCCGAGAGGATCGCTGTTTGTCAAGAAACACGAGAAGAAACGCTTCATCGATGATCTTGGGTTGGATCATGATATGTCGACGATACTGATCGTCATGGGTTCTCTTGGCTCAGAAACGATCAATCATCAATTACGTTTTTTTATACCTCTTTTAAAAGAAAGCAATTATCAGGTGATCATTGCAACAGGAGTAAAGCACTTCGACGATTTTAAAAAAGGGATCGATCAGCATGTCAATTGTGCCATCGTTGATCGTATTGACCAGTTGACAGCACTCTCGTATGTGGACGTCATCGTTTGTCGTGCAGGTGCAACGACAGTAAGTGAAGTCATAGCATCTCTGACGCCTGCGATCTTTGTTCCAAGTCCATATGTTGTTAAAAATCATCAGCAAAAAAACATAGATCCATTGTTGCAGGCAGAAGCAGCATTGCTGCTTTCTGAAGATGATTTTGATGCCACATCACTTCATCAAATGATTCGTAAACTCCTTTCAGATCCTCAGAAGATTGAAAACATCAAAAACAACCTTCAAGCATTTCAAACACCGCAAGCCATCGATGACATGATGGCACTTATAGATAAAGCAGGGAAGGATCATGGCTGATAGCAATACCCGATCAGTAAAAACGGTCAGCAATGCCATCAAACGTCAACGCAAACGGCAAAAGACAAAACTGATTCGACGATGGCTTGTAAGGATCTTGATCGTTACAGTGATCACGATCACTATTTTTGGAGTGTATTATCTTGATCGATCCACCCTGTTTAGAGTCAAGACGATCACAGTATCAAACAATACGATTTTGTCGAATCAGGAAGTGATCGATGTTTTGGATGTACATGTCAATGATCGCATGTGGTTGATATATGATTTTCTGCAACAAAACAAGGTTTCCGATGTACCGAGCATCGAGAGCTTTTCCTATAAAAAGCAAAACAATGTCTTGATGATTACGATCAATGAGAGCAAACCTGTGGGTGTCAGAAACGATGAACTGCTGTTGGCAAATGGAAAAACAAGCCCGATCACTCCCTTTAACAACCATTATCGGATGACATTGCCGATCATACGAGGATTTGAAGAACCTCAGTTACAGAGTCGACTTACTGAAAGTCTTTCTCAACTTGATCAAACGATCATGCTGATCATCGACAGTGTCACACAACATGAGGTCACATATGATCAGGCACAATTATGGTTGATATTGAGTGATCAAAGGCAAGTGTTTTCCGATTTTCGCTCACTGTATCTGCTTAACAATTATCCTTTGTTTGTCGATCAGATCGCCAGTGGCAATAACTGTATTTATCTTGATGCTACATCACAATCGGCAAGGTCAGCCCGTTGTGAGTAAATACATCCTTTGACTGTCAAAAAATATCTGATATAATGTTAAAGCAACTAATGGAGAG
>CALFEZ010000050.1 GCA_937957895.1 uncultured Erysipelotrichaceae bacterium | reverse complement strand
GAGATCCAGTTCATCACAAAATCCAACGAACTTCACTGGGTCGAGCTGGTTTTCAAATACCGTTTCAATGACAAGTTTGAGATCGAAGTGATTGGTGTCGGAAGAGATATCCATCAACGCAAACAGGTGGAAATGGAATTGCAGTATCTTAGTTTCCATGATCCCTTGACAGGGCTTTACAACCGAAACTACTATGAGATCGAACTTGATCGTCTCAATACCGCCAGAAACATCCCGCTTTCATTGATCATGGCAGACATCAATGACTTGAAACTGACCAACGATGCTTTCGGGCACTTGGAGGGCGATCTGCATATCAAGGATTTTGCGGATATCCTGCGTGATACCTGTCGTGAGGACGATATCATCGCCCGTACCGGGGGTGATGAGTTTGTGATCTTGTTGCCTCAGACCACTCAAGAGGATGTCATGGGCATCGTCCAAAGGCTCCAACAAAAGGTGGATCAACACCCAACCAGAAAGATCAAACTCACGGTTTCTTTCGGACATATGACAACAGAGGAAGTGCTTCCAAACACTGACATACTGTTTAAAGTTGCGGAAGAAGCGATGTATCGTCAGAAACTTCGTACTCGTGACCGGCAGCTTAGCGACATGCAACATGTGATCATGTCCAGTTTCATTCAAAAATATCCAGAGAGCCATAGTGTGTGTCAGCAAGTAGGAAAGCTTGCAGAGGCGATTGCGATTGCAGCTCACATGGATGCCAAGACGATCGAGGATGTCATGATCGCGTCCAAGTTTTCGATGGTCGGTATGCTCAATGCCGGATGTCAGGACTTTGACCTTTGCAGTTCCAAGATCACGGAGTTCAGTTATCAAATCATCAAACAACTTCCGGACATGCGAGACATCGCAGATATCGTATTGGCGATCTTTGAACGTGTCGATGGCCAAGGTTATCCAAGCCATCTACCTGCCAATGAGATACCGGTAGCTTCTAAGATCGTGCGTATCGCATGGGATTACATGGATTATCAAAAACGTAAAAAACTCGCACACACCAAAATCACGGAGAAAATGAAAGAACAATCCAACAAAATATACGATCCAACACTGTTGCAAACACTGTTTGAACTAGTCGATCCAAGAGGTAATTCATGATTCGATACGACCGAAAGAAAGTCCCTGTAAAAGTGTATCAAAAATTGGAGATGCAGATCATTCCCACCAGACATGAAGCATCGATCTTTACCAGTTTTAAAATCCAAAGCGATACATTGATCCCTTTTTTGAAAGAACATGATCTCAAGATCTTTCCTTGGGTACTTTATGCCTGCTTACAGACCGTCAAAGCATACCCCCATCTGCGTCGCTTCATCATGAAAGGGATCCTCTACGAACACAAACACCTGACGATCTCCACCATGATCAAAAAAGACAAAAAGGTCGCCGGCGACAATGGGTTTGGCAAGTTCATCCTAGATGAATCGATGAGTGCTCATGATATCCAAAAGATGTTCAATGACACTGTCTCATCATCCAGAAGCGAATCGGGAAATGCTTCCGATACTTTGATGAAAGTGATGGGCATTTTCCCTACGGCTGTCTTTCGTCTTGTCAAAAACATCCTGATGCTTTTGGATCGTTTCGATCTGCTGCCCAACAGCATCATCGACTCTGATCCCCTTCATGCCACAGCCATGATCGCCAACCTTGGAAGCATCGATGGACATAGTGTGTATCATCATTTGTATAACTGGGGAACGATATCATTGTTTATCACCTTTGGACGACTGCAATCAGATGGTTCACTGGACATAACTTTTACGATCGATGAACGGATCTCTGAAGGAATGGTCTTATTCAAAGCAGTCGAGCATTTTAGGAAAATCATGGAGAATCCTTATGAACATGTTTGATAAGATCAAACCAAACATCAACGAATACCCAAATGACATCGCACTTTCACTTGATGGAATCGATGTCACCTTTGAGCAACTGAATGAAAAGATCAAACAAGCCAGAGCCAAACTGATCTCTTTGGGCGTGAAAGAATACGACAAAGTAGCACTTATCTTACCCAACATCGTAGAGACTGTGGCTTTGTTTTATGCTTTGGATCAACTCAATGCCACCACCGTCATGCTCCACCCGCTCAGCTCACCAACCATGCTCAAGAAACGATCGGATTTTGTGGGTGTCAAATATGTGTTTGTGTTGGATGTGTTGGTAAAAAAACACAAAAAGATATTCGAAAGAGACAAAGTGATCGTGATCTCGATGGCAAATAGCCTCAAAGGCATAAAAAGACTGTTTTTAAAAACAAGATATGCTTTTCTTTTCTATGGGAGGAAATTTGATAATGTCCCTTCAAGTATCACCAAACCCGTTATCACAACCACCAACAAAGATGCAGTCATCCTCTTTTCAAGCGGAACGACCGGGGATCAAAAAGCGATCTCCTTAAGCAGGGATGCTTTCAATGCACTGGCTGATCAAATGCAGACGTTTGTTACATTGGATCGTGGTAAAGATGCCATGTATTGCGTGCTGCCGTTTTTTCATGGATTTGGCTTGGGAATAACGATGCATGGTGTACTGGCCATCGGAGGACGTTGTGTACTCATACCAAGACTTCAAAAAAAGACCATGGTCACCCAGCTGTTAAAAGAAAGACCAAGCTACATGGCCGGAGTACCTTATCTGTATCGGATCTTGCTCAAGGATCCACAGTTTCGCCAGGCAGACTTGTCGTTTATCAAACAGGCTTTTGTCGGAGGTGAACTGGTTCAGCCCCAACTGGTCGAACAGGTCAATCGTCTTTTTAAACTCAATGGTTCCAAGGGATCATTGCAAGTGGGGTATGGCTGTACTGAAAGTGTATCTGCCGTGACCTTGACAGCAGCCTTTGATTCGACCCCCAACAAAGTCGGAGAACCGCTTCCTGGTAATGGATATCTGATCATCAAAGAAGATGGTACGATCGCAAAACCCTATGAGCAGGGAGAAATCGCCATCACCGGTCCCACCTTGATGAATGGATACTATCAAAATCCAACTCTTACCGAGCAGGTGATGAAAATGCATGATGGCAAAATGTACTATCATACATCCGATATCGGACATATCGACCAACAAGGTAGCTTGTATTTTTCTCATCGCAAAGATGAACTGATGAAAGTTAAAGGTTTCTTTGTCAATCCACTGGAAGTGGAACAAGCATTGTATACGATCGAAGGATGCATGGAAGTGAAAGTGTTCGTCAATGCCAACGAGAAGCTGTGTGCGATGATGGTCTTTGACAGAAAGGAACCGGAGGTCATTCGCAAGCGTCAAACTGCTCAAGCATGTGAACATCTGGATCGCTGGTCGATACCAACTCAGTACTATGTCGTGGATGAGATTCCCAAAAATGAAATGCGCAAATACGATATCAAACGGATCAATCAATCCTTGTCTGACCGTGACAAAATATCCTTTGTCACGGAGTGGCATCTATAACCCAATCAAAGTCTCAAGGAGACTTTTTTTGACCACCTTGTCATAAATGCTTTATATTTAACAAACACTCATGCAATGTGAGCACTAAATATGTGCGTAATAACACATATAGTATGAATATATAAGCATATTACGCTTGATAACTACTATTTGATTGATAATTGTCTATCATATTGATGTAATATATATGAAGAAATATGTTATTATGATGACAGAAAAGATGTCTGCAAGGGATGGAGGATCTTGCGTTTTTGTGGTTTGTTTATGGGTGGGAAAGGAACAATAATATGAGGAATCGAAAAGGCATGACACTGATCGAAGTAGTCATCGCCATGGCGATATTGGCTAT
>CALFEZ010000049.1 GCA_937957895.1 uncultured Erysipelotrichaceae bacterium | reverse complement strand
GTTAAGTGGGAAATGGGATTGTTGGCTGGGTATGGTATCAATGCCAGCGATGTCTCAAAGGACAATGTCACGATCATCTATCAATCTGACACTGTCTCTGTAGCACGTGTAGACTTAAAGAATAACTGGAGTGCACTTTTTCTACTCAAGAATGTGGATGGTCAGTGGAGAATAGATAATCATACCAACTTGCCATCCTGATAAAGATCAACACGCATGGTAATGATTTTTTAAAAAGAGGGATAACCTTCACAGGTTAAGGAGAAAAATATGTTTTGTAAAAATTGCGGAAACAAACTAAAAGAGAATGATCGCTTTTGTGGTGAGTGCGGTATTCAAGTCACTGAAATGGATAAGGTTATACCAACAAATGCACCTATTGCACAGACAAGTAATACAAACACAGCGAAGGCATCCAATCCAAGACAGCTTAAATTGATTATTGGAGTAGTGGCTTTGGTTGCGGTATTAACGGTTGGATACTTTGTTTTTAGAGGCTTGTCTGAAAATCCTCGTTCACCTCAACAAATCATAAGTTTGTATTATGATGAACTATCAAAGTCGGCCGAGAAAAAGATATGGCCACTTTATTCAACTACGTTTAGAAGTTCTTACTCTTCTATGGAGGACACTGATTTTATAGAAGACATTGCATGGGAAAGTAACTGGTACAAAGACAGATACGGAAGTAACTGGACCTCGAGAATTATTCTTTCGCTTGTTGAACAGGACGAAAACCATGCAAAAGTACAAGCAGTATTTCCAGATGGTTGGGAGGATTACTTTGATCTTGTCAAAGAACAGGGTGTATGGAAAATCAATCGTTACTATTACAACGGATCATAGCCTTATAAACTTCTAATCCAGGCAAATAGATTAGTCAAAATTAAGAAAAGGAGAAAAATATGCTGAAGGTACTAAAGATCACAGAAGACAAAGTTATGCTCGGTGATCCAAAAACAAAACAGCTAATGACAGTCAATCTTGTTGATTGTTTTGAAGGTATTAAAATAGGTGATCTTGTGGATGTGTACGGATCGGAAAATATGGTGTTTGTAACACAGGTGGAAGAACACTCTTCAGCATCCCAAGTTGAAACAGTAGTTGAGAAAAGACATGAGCAATCAAAAGCACCGGATGTTGAAACAGCCCAAGCACATATCGTGCAAAAGACCGAAACAGAAATAAGAAGCCACATTGAACAACCATCAAACGATGAGAGTCAAACAAATGAACCCGTGAAAAGAATCAAACCTGAACACAAAGTAAGATTTGTTCCACTTGTTTTTGTAATGGTACTGGCGGTAGCACTTTCCTTTTTTGTTGGTCCGTACTTGGACTTACAACAACCCAAACCATATCTGACTTCTTTTGCTAAGGTAAATGAGTATCTCAAGCAACATACAGGTAGTGGGGTTTTTGTTTTGGAATACGATGACCTTTCATTCTATGAAGTACCAACTGATTTGAAGGAAGCTGGTATGGGAGATCTTTTCATGATTGGAGAAGTGAAGTTCATCCAGTATGATTCCGAATCAACAGTCATAGATGTATTAATCGTATGCCGATTCAACTCATATGACGATATTGATTTTTGTGAGTTTTCACAGAAGGATGGAGAATAATCATGAAAAATCAAAACAAGCAAGAAAAGCAAAAGTCCACTTGGATACGTTCTATGTTCGTTTATTTTATGATGTTTACACTGACATTTGCAGTTTCTCTTGGTATCACCCAGTTTGATAATCTGAAACATCACATAGCACCAAAACCCAACACAAAACTTTTTGATGATCAGGCATTTAGTTTGATTGATCCATATGTTGCGTTGATTGAGTTTGAGGATCTCAATCTCAGATTTGATAGAGATGCTTTCCTGATCATTAATACATCCAATTACAAGGAGTACGACTTGGGAGATTTTATTGGAGGATTTATTGATAAATACGGTGATCCCAAGTTATGCGCTTTCTATTTTGATCGATTGTTTGATGATCAGTGTAAATAGTAAACGATCATCATGTTGGATGCATCATTTAATGATGATATTGGATCCATCGTTTGTTAACTTAGACTGGCTAACATTCAAAGAAACGTAATCTATCTGTTCTCTATGATTGCGATAGTTGATGAATGGATACATTGCATAAGAGGTAATTGAATCAATGAACAAAAAAAGAATCATCTTTGTCATGGTTGCAGTTGTAATGGCTGTATTTTTGACATTTTCTTTGTTTTTAGACAAAGAAAGTACAGTCAACATTTATGCCAGCAATGCCACTTTAGGAGAATACCTGATCCAAGGAGTTGACAGCAATTTTCAGTTCAAAGTCTATGTAGAAAATTCACAGAACAACATCGAGGTCTACGATGTCAATGGAAAGGTCGTAGAAACCCGCATTTCTAAAGGTAGGGATATCATTACAGTCAAAGCCCCTAAAAAGGGATACACAAAAGGTGAAAGATATCACGTGACATTACCGGAAGGAGCTTATTTTGAACAAGAAGAACTACGGGATGCTCGCTCGATCATATTTATCGTAAAAAAGAAGGAAGTTGCTATTGAAGTATTTCAAGAAGGGGTAAAAGACATACGTCAAAGCAATGTCGTGATACAGTCAGAGAATACAGCTGTATTGCCGCTTGACAAGCAAGTACAAATCGGTGATGTCCTGATCGTCACCGACTCCAACACAAGACAAAACAGAGCCTTGAAGGTGACAAGTCTATCGACTGGAACTGACGGACAGGTCGTTCAGTTTGAGTCACCGGAAAAAGAAGAGGTATACCAAGATCTCGATATCTATAAAACATACACTCTCGATGCCGATGACATCATTATTTATGATGATGAGATCGTAAGATGGATCGAAGATGAAGGGATCATTGAAAAATTTTTTCCCAGCGTCGAAGCAAGCAGTGATCGAGAAATCAAAATTGAAGCAAAAAGTGAAAAAGACAGAGTGAAGATACTTGTCAAGATCTTTCCTTCCAAAGCTGATTTGCGAGTGGGGATCGAAATCGAGTTTGAGATCATTTCACATGCTACGATGCAAATCGATGGAATCATGAAGTCAAACATGTTTATCGATACGACTGTTATCTCAACCATCCGACTGATCACTGAAAACAAACAAAGCCTGATTCCCCCGGGACTGATCAATGTCGATAAGGCCAATGAGTTGTTGGAATCTAAAGGTGCCGTAACACGGATTGAAACTCCCAAAGGGAAGATCATCGGAGTCAGAGTTCCATTAACAGCCACAGTGAGTCTGTTTCTAGATTTCGACATACCTGTATCTTATGAAATTTCAGGAGGTGGGTCTCTTGCTTTACAAGGCAGATTGGACATGGGTGTCGGGGTTTTGTGTAATCAAAAATGTGAAGCATATTCCACGTTCGACGGGAAAAGACCGCCGATCCCAGTGGAACTTGTCGGCAAACTTGGGGTCAAGGCTGGATTAGGATTGAGTGCGGGTGTCGAGTTCTTTTGGTCGATAAAAATGGGAGCTGAAGCGGTAGTGGGGTACTATGCTGAGATTGAAGGATTGCTAAGATCGCCTGATATCATGGCTGATCCGATAGATATACTTGGATATTTCGAGTTTGAGTTTGGATACTTCACAGAGAACAACATTTTCATTTATCGTGATGGGAAGTTGCTCAAATTTCAATATGAGTTCAAAATGAAAGAAACAAAAACCCCATTTGTCACCATATCCAATGCCAACATCTTTCAAACGATTCTCATCGATCCAGTGTCCATAAACGACGGGAAGTTCAAGATAGATAAGCTAGAAGCACAGTATTATAACGTCATTTCAAGAAAGAGCGAAAAAGTACCGATCAACCAAGAGTACATGAAAATCATGTTCAACGACACCCAAGTTGAAAAAGAAGGAGAGTTTTATCTTGCTAACGGAATGGCTCCTGGTCAAAACAAAGTGGTATTGCACTGGGTGCACAACGGAACTCGCTTTAGCCATGACATGGAAATCGAGCTTAAAGAAAGGCTCGGAAGAGAAACACTGATCCAAGGATTGATTGCGGATGAAATCGTACACATAAAAGACAATTATTGGAGTTACAAAGTAAACAACAAGTATGGTATTGTGACCACTCAAGGTAAGATCATACCAGCACAATATGATGAACATTTTTATGAAGGCATGAGCGGTCAGATGTGTAGTTACAGAAACAATGACTTTGTGGGATTTGAAGAGGATTTGAACAGGGAGATCTATTGTGATGGTCATGGTTACTATTCAAGTGACTACTATTATGATATTTCAAAAAGATGGATGTATGAGTATGACTATAGTGGAATGCTGACTCGTGCAAACTTTTGGTATATCGGCAATCAACAAACAGAAGTCGTTCAAAGAGTGATTGCCGGTACTGGGTCTACTGAAGACTATGCGTTCAACTACAACTTGTTGGATGAGTATGCCTTGATGCGGATCACAAATACAGGCGGTGATTATCGTATTACTGAACTCACAAAGTTTGATTACACGCAAATGATCAAGGTTGTGTTTGAAGGTGATTGGTACTATGTTGTTAGGGCTAAGAATGGTAAATGGGGGTTGATCGACAACAACGGAAGAACGATCATCGCTCCTATGTATGATCGATTTATCATAGACCTGAATGGCCCCCTTCTACCACAACCAAGTCATTTCACCGTATTTAGCAATAACAAGTATTATGTGATCGATAAAAATAACACAGTTTTGTTTGAAAGCACAAATGATGAAACATTCACCGGGACATTCAACAACAATCTGTGGATCAAACGAAGCGGGAAATGGTATGTTGTCGATTTGAGAAGCAACTAGACGTAAGTATGCAACACAAACTTAAAAATGTTTTTGTTTGATCTCAAAAAAAGTATAATGTAACACTAAAAAACTGCCTTTCAAGCAGTTTTTTAGTGTTAACTCGGATAACCACATGAATTTGTTTTTTTTGATGTTATAATGAAATCAACAGTACCATTCAGGGGGTTTGCATCATGAAAAAGAATAATATGTTAGCGATGATACTTGCAGGCGGTCGGGGTTCGCGTTTGCAGGAGCTAACGACCAAAGTAGCAAAACCAGCAGTGTTTTTTGGTGGGAAATATCGGATCATCGATTTTCCTTTGAGCAATTGTGCCAATTCAGGCATCCAGGTAGTGGGGGTGCTCACTCAATATGAGTCAGTGCTGCTCAACTCGTATGTTGCTCAGGATGAGAAGTGGGGGCTTGATGCGAAAAACAGTGGAGTCTTTGTGTTGCCACCTCGCGAAAAGTCGGAGGGGTTTGGGTTGTATCGTGGAACAGCCGATGCGATCAGTCAAAACATCGATTTTATCGACCAGTACGATCCCGAGTATGTGTTGATTCTTTCCGGAGACCACATCTACAAAATGAACTACTCAAAAATGTTGGAATACCATCAACAAAATGAGGCTGATGTGACGATCGCGGTGCTTGAGGTCACGCGCAAAGAAGCAAGTCGCTTTGGCATCATGAACACCGATGAGCAAGACAGGATCTATGAGTTTGAAGAAAAACCCAAACATCCAAAAAGCAATCTGGCTTCCATGGGAATCTACATCTTCAACTGGAAACTGCTTCGAAGGATATTGGTTGCCGATGCCAAGGATGATAAGTCAGACCATGATTTTGGAAAAAACATCATACCAACGATGCTCCAAGACGGAAAACGACTTTTTGCTTGGCGTTTTAAGGGATATTGGAAAGATGTGGGGACCATAGACAGCTTGTGGGAATCCAACATGGATCTTCTCAAAGACAAAAACGGTCTGGGACTCATGGACAGTGATTGGAGGATCTATACCGAAGATGTTGCTGCTTTTCCGCAAGTCATCCAGGAAAATGGATTTGTTCGTTCAAGCATCATCAACCAGGGTTGCGTAATTGACGGACATGTGGAAAACTCAGTGTTGTTTACCAATGTGATCGTCAAAAAGGGTGCAGTGATCAAGAATTCCGTCATTATGCCAAACAGCGTTATTGGTGAAGATGCAAAAGTCGATCGTGTGTTAGTGGGACCTGAAGTTCATATCAGTGCAAAAGCAGTCGTCAAAAGCAAAAAAGGACAAGAGATCCCCCTTATCCATAAGGATATCTGAAAGGAGAAACAATGATAAAAGCATTAGGAATCATCAAATTTGAAGATGCCACGGTGGATGTATCAGGTCTTGGGGAATATCGTCCTATCCCGTCATTGACCTTCTTGGGTCGATATCGATTAATCGACTTCATGATGTCTAATTTAACCAACTCAGGGGTATCTCACATCCAGGTGTACGTCAAAAACAAACCACGTTCGGTATATGAACATTTGGGTTCAGGAAGATCATTCAACATCAACTCCAAGCATGGAAAATTACGAGTGCATCACGGAGAAGAAATCCTTCAAAGTGAAGCATATAACACCGACATCCGTGCCTTTATTGCCAATCGGCAGTTTATTGAAGAAGCAAAACAGGAAGATGTGATCCTGGCATCCAGTTACATGGTGTATGCGATCGATCTGAACAAAGTCATGCAGCAGCACCGTAAATCAAATGCTGATATCACAGTCGTATACAAGTCCGTCAAAAATGCAAACGAATCATTTTTGGGTTGTGACACTTTCCGCTTCAACAAAAACAAAAGAATTTCCGGCATGAGCAGAAATCTGGGAAAATACAAAGCCAGAAATATCTCACTTGAGACATACATCATGAAGAAAGATCTCTTTATGAAACTGTGTGATCAGGGATTTAAAACGAGTTCACTTTATTGGTTCAGCAACATCCTCAAAGATGAACTCAACAATCTGAATGTCATAGGGTATCCTCACCGCGGATTGGTGTATCCCATCAACTCGCTTTCCGAATACCATAAAGCCAACCTTGAGTTGACGGACTACAACGTCTCCAAAGAATTGTTCAAAGCCAGTTGGCCGATCCTGACACGTACCAGTGACTCACCACCGGTCTTGTATGGAAATGCGGCTTTGGTATCCAACTCCGTGATCGCCAATGGCTGTGCGGTAGATGGTACCGTCATCAACAGTGTTTTGGGTCGTGGTGCGATCATTGAAAAAGGATCGGTCGTCATCAACTCCAACATCCTGCCAGGAGCAAGAATATGCAAAGGCATCCATCTCGAACATGTGATCGTGGATAAAAATGCAGTGGTAGAGAAGGTCAATGAACTGAAAGGGACTTTGGATAGTCCGGTGTATGTCAAACGTCGTGATCGGATCTAAGGAGGGATAGCATGAAGAAGGTTTATTTTGTAGCGACTGAAGGATTGCCATTTATCAAAAGCGGAGGGTTGGCAGATGTAGTGGGCTCTTTACCCGGAGAACTAGCCAAACAGAACCTCAAGATCAAAGTCATCTTACCGCTTTTTAAACCCGTGGCAGATAAATGGATCAAACAGATGACCAAAGTCTGCACTTTTCCTGTCAAAGTAGGAGTGATCGATACAATAGCTTCCGTGTTCACACTTAATTACCAGGATATCGAGTATGTGTTTATCCAACATCAAGGATACTTTGAACGAGACGGTCTGTATGGATATCCCGATGATGGCGAACGATTTGCTTTTTACTGCCATGCGGTGCTCAAGATGTTTGAACAGTGTGATGATTTTCCTGACATCCTACATTCTCATGACTGGCATACCGGTGTGATCCCGGTTTTGGCAAGAGCTTATTACAAAGGCCAAAGCAAGTATCAAGCCATCCGTCATGTGTATACCATCCACAATCTTGCTTATCAAGGTCTTTTCCCTACCGAAGTGGCTTTTAGTTGTCTTGGTCTGGATCAGCATGTGGTGGCAGATGGATCTTTGCGTTTTCATGATGGTATTTCCTACATGAAGGCAGGTATCCTATATGCCCAAAAGGTTACGACCGTATCTCCTACGTATGCATCGGAGATACTCACCCCTGCATACGGTGAGAAGATGGAAGATGTGCTTCGCTTTCGACAATACGATCTGACGGGCATCCTCAATGGTATCGATGTATCCATGTGGGATCCGGCTACCGATCCTGCTTTGGTGGAAAACTACGATGTCAAGACGATACGAAACAAAGTCAAAAACAAAGTGGCTTTACAAAAGGAACTAGGTCTAAGACAAAGCAAAGAAGTATTCTTGGTAGGCATGGTATCCAGACTCACCTGGCAAAAAGGACTTCATTTGATCTTGGATCGCATGGCAGATGTCATGGGTCTGGATCTGCAAATGGTGGTACTTGGCAGCGGAGAAAGTTCGATGGAATCCAGCTTACGGTATTTCGAAGACAAATATCATCGTCGTATGGTGTACTATGGTGGATACAACGAAGAACTTGCCCATCGCATCTATGCAAGTGCCGATTGCTTTTTGATGCCTTCTTTGTTTGAACCGTGTGGGATCTCGCAGTTGATTGCCATGCGTTATGGCACTTTGCCTTTGGTACGTGAGACGGGAGGACTCAAAGACACTGTCATCCCTTACAATCAATTTGACAATATCGGTACCGGTTTTACTTTCAAAAATTTCAACAGCGATGATTTCTATCATGTTCTGCGCTTGGCAACATTTCTGTATTATCTTCACCCGAAAGAGTACAAGAAGATGATCATCAATGCCATGAACAAAGATGTGAGTTGGGAAAAATCAGCCAAACAATACAAAGAGCTTTATGAGTTGCTTTAAGTGAATACTCCTTGAGAAAAACCGCTTGTGACAAGCGGATTTTTCGATGTTTATTTTGTGAAAAATTAAACATTCACGGGGTTATTCGTTGTCATGATGGGTGTAAAGTGGTATAATTCAATATGCTTAGGAGGAATATGAAATGGCAAAAATGACAGTAAAGGATTTGGATGTCAAGCATAAGAAAGTACTCGTCCGTGTGGATTTCAATGTTCCGATCAAAAATGGCGTCATCGGGGATGATAACCGCATCGTTGCGGCACTACCGACGATCAATTATTTGGTCGAACAGAAAGCACGTGTGATCTTGATGTCTCACTTGGGTAAAGTGGACCATAAAGATCCGGAAAAAACAGAAGCAGATAAAAAGAAGAATAATATGGAGCCAGTTGCCAATCGTTTGGCAGAGCTGGTGGATACCAAAGTCACATTCGTACCGGTGACCAGAGGGCCACAACTGGAAGAAGCTGTTGCTTCGCTAAAAGACGGTGAGATCGTGGTCGTTCAAAATACCCGTTATGAAAAAGGCGAAAGCAAAAACGACCCAGACCTTTCGAAGTATTGGGCTTCGTTGGCAGATGTGTTTGTTTCCGATGCGTTTGGTTCGGCACATCGTGCCCATGCCAGTACCGTCGGGGTTGCAGAGATCTTACCATCGGCTTTGGGCTTTTTGGTAGAAAAAGAAGTCACGGCGCTAACAGCAGCTGTTTATGAACCAAAACGACCCATGGTAGCCATCTTGGGAGGAGCGAAAGTTTCTGATAAGATCGCAGTCATCGAAAACCTGCTTACGATCGCCGATAAAGTGTTGATCGGTGGCGGGATGGCTTATACATTCTTAAAAGCCCAGGGCAAGAATGTCGGTAAGTCACTGTTAGAAGAAGACAAGATCGAACTGGCCAAGGATTTCTTGGATCGTGGAGCTGGTAAACTGATTTTGCCGGTCGACCATAACGTTGCAGATAATTTCGCTGTGGATGCCAACACACAAATCGTGGACAACGATGGCATTACTGATGATTTTATGGGATTGGATATTGGTCCTGAGACGATCGAGCTGTTCAAAGAAGAACTCAAAGGTGCAAAAACCGTCATATGGAATGGCCCAATGGGTGTGTTTGAAATGGAACCATTCGCCAAAGGTACATTGGAAGTATGTCGCGCGATTTCCGAGTTGGAAGATGCCAATACGGTCATCGGTGGCGGAGACAGTGCTGCTGCTGCGATCCAACTTGGCTTTAAAGACAAGTTCACCCACATCTCTACTGGTGGTGGAGCATCCTTGGAATTTATGGAAGGAAAGCAATTACCAGGAATCGAAGTAATTGCAAATAAGTGATATGAAAACAAGAAAACCAATCATTGTCGGCAACTGGAAGATGAACAAAACCATTGCTGAAGCTGTTGCATTTTTCGATGCCATCAAAGATCGATTGCACGATAATGCAGACTTCGGCATTGCCGCACCGTATACCTGTCTTGCACAATCCGTGCTGGCCGCAAAAAACTGTTTCGTGGCTGCGCAGAACGTCCACTATGAAACCAAAGGGGCATTCACCGGAGAGATCTCCGTTGAGATGCTGGCGGAACTCAATGTTTCGTGGGTCGTGCTTGGACACTCAGAAAGACGTGCTTATTTCAATGAGACTGACGAAACAGTCAACAAGAAAGTCAAAGCTGCTTTAGCAGCAAATATCACACCGATCGTTTGTGTCGGTGAAACATTGGAAGAGTTTGAAGCAGACCGTACCAGAGAAGTCGTTGAAAACTCAGTTGCCAGATCACTTGATGGTCTGACAGGTGAACAAATCAGCAAGCTCGTGATCGCTTATGAACCTGTTTGGGCGATCGGTACCGGAAAGAATGCAACTAAAGAGATCGCACAAGCTACCTGCAAGATCGTGCGCGATAAAGTTGCTGAGTTGTATGGAAAAGAAGCTGCAGAAGCTGTCCGCGTTCAATATGGTGGATCTGTCAAACCCGACAACATTGCTCAGTACATGTCAGAACCTGACATCGATGGAGCACTCATCGGAGGGGCTTCCTTGAAGCCGGATTCATTTATTGAGATCGCAGATGCCGTGAAATAGAAACTAAAAAAAGGAGGCTAGATGATGCCAATCATTATTGATGTGTATGCACGTGAAGTCATTGACTCTCGTGGAAACCCAACGATCGAAGTAGAAGTAACGACCGAATCAGGTGCCTTTGGAAGAGCCATCGTTCCAAGCGGTGCATCGACCGGTGAAAGAGAAGCTCTGGAGCTTCGCGATGGAGATAAGGGACGTTTCTTAGGAAAAGGTGTTTTACAAGCAGTTGACAATGTCAACGAACTGATCGCTGATGCCGTGATCGGTATGGATGTTCGTGATCAAAACTTGATCGACAAACTGATGATCGATCTGGATGGAACTCCCGACAAATCGAAACTTGGAGCAAATGCGATCTTGGGTGTATCCCTTGCTGCTGCATATGCGGCTGCTGATTTTTATGGATTGCCTTTGTACAAATACCTTGGCGGTTTCAATGCCAAAACATTACCAGTCCCAATGATGAACGTCATCAACGGCGGATCGCATGCCGATTCATCCGTGGATTTCCAAGAGTTCATGATCATGCCTGTGGGTGCCCCATCTCTTAAAGAAGCAGTTCGCTGGGGTGCAGAAGTATTCCATGCACTAAAGAAAGTTCTAAAAAGCAAAGGCCATATCACCGCAGTTGGTGATGAAGGTGGATTTGCACCAAATCTAAGCAGCAATGAAGAACCGCTTGAAGTCATCATGGAAGCCATCAAAGCAGCTGGTTACAAACCTGGAGAAGAAATCGCATTGGCAATGGATGTTGCTGCAAGTGAATTCTACGATGTTGACAAAAAAGTGTACGTCTGGAAAAAATCAGGCGGAGCTGTCAAAACAACCGATGAGATGATCGATTTCTACGAAGAACTCATCAACAAATACCCTATCGTCTCACTTGAAGATGGACTTGGCGAAAGAGACTGGGATGGTTGGAAGAAACTGACAGACCGTTTGGGTGATCGCATCCAAATCGTTGGTGATGACTTGTTTGTGACCAACCCTGTGATCCTTAAAGAAGGTATCGATAGAGGCATCGGTAACTCGATCTTGATCAAGCTGAATCAAATCGGAACATTGACCGAAACCTTTGATGCCATGGAAATGGCTCGTAAAGCTGGATACACCTCTGTTGTTTCCCATCGTTCGGGAGAGACCGAAGATGTTACCATCGCCGATGTTGCAGTTGCGTTCAATACCGGACAGATCAAAACAGGTTCACTAAGCCGTACCGATCGTCTTGCGAAATACAATCAGTTGATCCGCATCGAAGACGAACTGGGAGATGTTGCTGTTTTCCCGGGAAAAGCAACCTTTACAAATCTAAAATAATCAGTGAGAATAAGGGAAGGAGTGATCCTTCCCTTTCTTTTGGAGACATATCTTGAAATCATCACCGATAATCAAAGCTTTTTTTGTTACCTTTTTATGGTCGACATCCTGGATCTTGATCAAGCTCGGTATCGACAACATCCCACCACTGCTGTTTGCTGGGATGCGGTATTTCATCGCGTTTTTCGTGTTGTTTTTGATCACATACAAACATAAACCTTTGACACATATTTCAAAAAGAGGATTGTATTGGGCAAGTCTATATGGTCTTGTTTTGATTGCATTGACCCAAGGAGCTCAGTATGTGGCATTGTCGCTTTTACCAACGATCTTGGTTTCGCTTTCTTTGAATGCTGCTCCCATAATGGTTGCTTTGTTGGGGTATGTGATCTTAAAGGAGAAACTGGTAGGTTTGCAGTGGCTTGGAATGGGGTTGTATGTCATAGGCATACTTGCATACTTTTATCCGTTTGCTTTGATCGAAGACTGGACTTTTGGACTTGTCGTTGCCGGTTTTTTGGTGGCTTTCAACGTATGTGGCACGATCATCGGACGATATGTCAATCTACAGGACTTTGCCCCTGCCAGTCAGCTGACCATGATCATGATCGGAGTTGGAAGCATCATCCTGCTTGGTGTAGGGATCATGATCGAACCATGGCCGATCATTGGGTATCAGGAAGTTCTGATACTTCTATGGTTGGGAGTGATCAATACAGCATTGGCGTTTACCTTGTGGAACCAAGCACTGACAAAGATCACGGCAGTGTCAGCCAGTTTGATCAACAGCACCATGATGATACAGATCGCATTGATGGCATGGGTGTTTTTGCAGGAAGATTTGAGTATCAGACAATGGATTTCGGTTTTGATCGTTTTTCTTGGGGTAGTGCTGGTGCAAGTGTTTAGACAACAAAACCGGTCATGATGTTCCCATTTGCTTTTATAAAAGGTATTTGATACAATAAGTAAGCAATTAAGGATGGGCGAGAGTATGATATTGGATGTATTACTGATGGTAGTATCTGCCGTCATCATCGTATTGGCTTTATTACAAAGTGGAAAATCAGAAGGTATAAGCAGTGCCTTTACCGGCAGTGGCGGACTGAACTTGTTTGCCAATACCAAAGAAAGAGGCCCCGAAAAGATCATCACGCGTCTGACGATGGTGATGGGAATCGTTTTCTTTCTGCTTGTGATCATTATCCGCATCGTATAGGCCATCGGCCTTTTTTTTAGGAGAAACACATGCACAAAGAAGAAATCCTAGGACATATACAGCAGTCAGGTTACCAACCTTCCACCATCGAATCGTTGGCTTCTTTTTTGGATGTCGATATCGTCGAGCTTAACCGAAAGATCATGGAGCTTGTTGAAGAAGGCAAACTGATCCTCAGCAAGAAAAACAAGGTCATGACACCATCGATGGCCAACATGGTCGTGG
Organism: uncultured Erysipelotrichaceae bacterium; assembly: GCA_937957895.1. Lineage (GTDB taxonomy): Bacteria > Bacillota_I > Bacilli_A > Erysipelotrichales > Erysipelotrichaceae > UBA6182. The sequence goes on along the minus strand of CALFEZ010000049.1, from coordinate 2,114 downwards.
GAACGATCATGATCAATCAAAAAGGCAATGGCTTTGTTGTGAGTGATCAGTCTGAAGAAGATATTTTCGTGCACATGCCCTATGTGCATTCTGCCATGCATAAAGATACCGTGCTTATCCAAAAGCACTCTGAAAAAAACGAGACCGTGGGTGAAGTCATCCGCATCATCCAACGAGCAAAAACCAAGCTGGTAGGTACAGTCAAGATCAAAAACAAAAAAACGTATCTTGCCAGTGTGGATACTCGTTTGGATGACTGGATCTTGATGAAGGTCAAAAAAGACCAAAAAGCTCCAAGAGGACATTTGGTGGTTGCGGATATCGTCGATTATGATCCTTTGACGGTTGCTTATTCTCATAGCATCGGACATGCATCTGCTCCGCAAATGGACATCATGGCGATTTTGCTGGAACATGACATCCCTGTGGAGTTTGACAAGGAAGTGATCAAAGAAGCTGATCGAGTGACACTCAAAAAAGATCACAAACAGCGTTTGAATCTAACCGATGAACTGATATTCACCATCGATGGTGAAGATGCCAAGGATCTGGATGATGCCATTTCGATCGAAAAAACGGATAAAGGATACAAACTGGGAGTGCATATTGCGGATGTATCGTTTTATGTCGAAGAAGACAAAGCCATCGATCGTGAAGCCCAAGATCGTGGTACTTCGGTCTATGCCACCGATGTGGTGGTGCCGATGCTGCCTAAGCAATTATCCAACGATGTATGTTCATTGTTGTTCGATCAGCCTCGTTATACGATCAGCTGTTTCATGAATATCGACCAACAAGGCAAGATCACATCAGCCAAGCTTGCATCGACCATCATCCGTTCCAAACAACGCTTCACCTATACTCAAGTCAATGACATCATCCATCAACGACCGATCGATGATGATCTATTACCGTTTGTCGATGTGATCATGTTAGCGTATGAGTGCTCTTTGAAGATCCAAAACTATCGTGATCAACAAGGAAACCTTGATTTTGACAGTCAGGAATCAGCCTTTTTGATGGATAACGGTAAAGTGCTGGATGTCTATGTCAGAAAGCAGCAAGAAGCAAAAACCCTGATCGAAAACTTCATGGCCGCGGCCAACGAATCCGTGGCATATCTTATGAAGATCCAACAAATCCCCGCCATATATCGCGTCCATGAAAAACCAGACGGGGAGAAGATCAGAGAATTTGCCAAGATGCTGGGTCTTTTCGGATATGTGATGAAGGGCAATCCCAACAGCATCCATCAGCATCAACTGCAAAAAGCATTGCTTCATTTTAAAGACAGCAAGTTTGAACACATCGTCAACATGCTGGCATTAAGAAGCATGAAAAAAGCTACATATGAAAGTGTGCCGATCGGTCACTTTGGATTGGGGTTGGAAGATTATCTGCATTTTACCTCTCCGATCCGTCGCTATCCTGATCTGATCGTCCATCGCATGATTCGAAGATACATCTTCGATCAAGAACTAAACAAGCAGAAAATCGATACAGACCAACAAAGAAACACGGAATTTGCGCAAGCGTCATCCAAATTCGAACGAAGAGCGATCGAAGCAGAACGAGCCGTCCAGGACATGAAAAAGGCTGAGTTCATGATGCAGGTGGTTGGTGAGATCTTTGTGGGCGTGATCAGTGGTGTTACCGGTTTTGGTTTCTTTGTCCAGTTGGAAAACAGCATCGAAGGACTGGTGCACATCCAAACCCTTCATGATGATTACTATACCTTTGAAGCACCTTACTTCAGACTGGTCGGTGAACACAGCAAAAAAATGTTTGCTTTGGGTGACAGTGTCATGATCAAAGTCAAAGGAGCAAACAAGGAAAAACGACAAATCGATTTTGCTTATATCAAACATCACAAAGCATAGTTTTACGATATAATATAGCAGCAAGGAGGTGAATGGATGAAAAAGATCGTTGCGACCAACAGAAAAGCATTTCATGATTATTTTATTGAAGAGAAGTTCGAAGCTGGATTGGTCTTGGTCGGAACAGAGATCAAATCCATTCGCAAAGGCTCTGTGCAGTTCAAAGATGCATACATCCATTTTGAAAATGGCGAAGCATTCATCAAAGACATGTACATCGCACAGTATGAGTTT
>CALFEZ010000048.1 GCA_937957895.1 uncultured Erysipelotrichaceae bacterium | reverse complement strand
ATTGAAAGTGCTCACTGACTGCATGAGCTACCTCTTCAAACAATGCCACACTATGAAACACAGCCTGCCAAAAATGCGATAATGTCGCATCCGAGAATGTCTTTTCATACTGATCAAAAAGGGCTTTGGACAGATACTGATTGAAGTATTTCCCCCACTTGCCCGTGGTCAATCGAAAATCATGCTGCATTCCGATATACCACTCGATCATTCTATCGAGCTCTTTATGCACGATGCGATGATACATGGACATGGCATAAGGAAGCTGATTACGGGCGATCCCTTTGGCAACATTAGGCAAACACCACCAAAACTCATTGCAACAATCGCGAAACTCGTTTAAGGTTGGTTTTTTGATCCAGTAATCACGATCATCAGCTGGTAAGATGCTGTCAAAGATACCGATCTGATCCATGAGTACTACACTCAGACTGTCCCATCGATGCTCCATGCAAATGCCATCCAGACGCAGAAGTGTCAGATCGATCCGTACACCATCATCAAACAACATCAAAAAAGCATATGAATCCCAAGGTTTATTGTTGATGTCACTCCGTCTTTCTTCATCCGGAGTTTGCATGAGTGCGATCGTTCCAAGTGAGCTGATCCATTTTCGATCATCGATCCACGATTCTATCTCATCCACGATACAAACGATATCGTAATCTTGATAATGATCACTGCCAACATGAGGATTTGCTAAAGATCCATTCAAACACATTGCCTTGACATCATTGTCGTTTGCCATCTTCAGGATTTGCTCGAACACTTTTTGTTTGCTTCTCATGTTGGAAAAATCCATCATGGTTTGACCTCAAAAAAATACACATCTCCCAAACTGCCATCATCATATTCGGTGTTTGGATAACCTATGACCAGTTCATAGTTGCCATCGGTCGCTTGTGCGATCACACGATCCCAAAACAGCACAGAATCAAGATTTTTGGGATGCCTTTTGAGTTGCCACCTTCCCGGATGGCGTTTGATCACTTCCAAAAAAGCCCAGTTTCCGATGCCTTTTCGTCGGTATTTATGCATGATGAAAAACTCCGCCATTTGATAGTCTGTTTCTCTGTCTTTTACTTCCGGAAGGTCGATGATCATGGCAAATCCTGCCAACTTCTGATCGACCTCGATAAAATAAGCCCATCTTTTTGGATCGGTCCAGTAATGATCAAGATACATGTATCCAAACAAACCAAGATCATTGACATCTCTTTGATCGTACTGCGAAAACTCATAACTGTATTTTTCAAGCAAGTTGTGAAGGATCTGTTTTTCATCGATCGTTACCTGCCTCAATGCGATTTTCAATGGACTTCCTCCTTTGTGATGCGTTGTCTTTTCAACCATGAATGATGATCAAAAGATCAAC
>CALFEZ010000047.1 GCA_937957895.1 uncultured Erysipelotrichaceae bacterium | reverse complement strand
TTTCATCTTCCATCGAAATCACCTACTTTTTTAGTTGAAAATCATTCATGCTTTATTATATCACGTGAATGTCTTACAATGATAAATATTACACTACCCAACAGAAAGAGTGATTACGATGCAACCATTTATCCAACGCTTTATCCGATATGTCCAGATCGATACCCGATCGGACGAAACCTCCGACACCATCCCATCCACACCTGCCCAGCTGGACTTTGCTTTCATGCTCAAAGATGAGTTGATCGATATCGGCTGTCAGGATGTGTTTGTTAATACGGACAATGGGTTTGTCATGGCTACCGTGCCTGCCAATACCAATCGTATCATTGATCCGATCGGCTTTATTGCCCATATCGATACTGCTGATTTTGAATCAACCAACATCCAGCCCAAGATCGTGATGGATTACGATGGCAAAGACATCCTCCTTAACAAAGAACTCAATATTGTCTTAAGTCCAACACAGTTTCCCAATCTGAAGAATTATGTAGGGCATACCTTGATCACTACCGATGGCACGACGTTGCTTGGAGCTGATAACAAAGCCGGCATGGTCGCCATCATCGAAGCCATCAAGGATCTGATCGATGCTCCCGGCTTTGAACATGGTCCAATCAAAGTGGCATTCGGACCCGATGAAGAGATTGGACGCGGAGCAGACCTTTTTGATGTACAAGCCTTCAACACCGTCTTTGCCTATACGGTCGATGGCAGTTTTAAAGGACAACTGGAATACGAATCATTCAATGCTGCCAATGCCACGATCACCATCAAAGGTGTGTCTGTCCACCCGGGAACAGCCAAGGATACCATGATCAATGCCATCAAACTGGCATGTGAGCTTGATGGCATGCTGCCTCAGGACATGGTTCCGGAAAAGACCGAAAAACGGGAAGGCTTTTATCTTTGCACCCAGATAGAAGGCACGATCGAAGATGCCGTGATGCACTACATCATCCGTGATCATGACCGTGAACTGTTTGAAGCCAAAAAACAACTTTTAAGTCAAATCGTTGATACTCTGAACAATAAGTATCCAAAAGCAACGATCAAAGCAGTGATCAAAGATTCCTATTACAACATGGGAGATGTGATCAAACACGACATGCGCAGTGTAGAGCTCGCAAAAAAAGCCA
>CALFEZ010000046.1 GCA_937957895.1 uncultured Erysipelotrichaceae bacterium | reverse complement strand
AGCAGTGGACTGAAAATCCACGTGTCGTTGGTTCGATTCCGACCGGAACCACCATCCAAAAAAAACATCGATTTATCGATGTTGTTTTTTTTATGTTTTGATGACATATCGCAGATGGTGCGTCGCTTGATCACTCAGCAGTTCAAAGCCATGAAATGACGGGATCCTTCTGACATCTTTGATGCTATCAATCGGTGTCTCAAGCAAGATTTTGGCAAAAGTTCCCCGTGCTTTTTTGGCGGTCATCGCGATGGTCTTGTAAGAACCATCTTTGTAGGTCAGAAAATCAACATCGACCCAATGACCGACACGATGGATGGCATGCTTGTCGATGAGCATCGCAAACTCCTTGCTTGCAAGATTGAACACTACTTCTCCCTTTTCAAGTTGATCACATAGTGCATTTGTTACTCTTTCTGACCAGAAAGAATAACCATCCTGCATCCCCAGATCATCAAAGTTTACGGTCATATCCATGCGATATGGCAAGATTCCATCCATGGGTCTCAATATTCCATACATGGCAGAAAGGATCCGCAATGCATCATCAGCATTGTTTTTTGTGGAAGTCGTCCATGAAGCGGCATCAAGATGGCGAAACGCTTCACCATGATAATAGCCAATGGCTGCTTTAAGTAAATGTTGCTGATGAAACATCGTATACACCTGAGAAGCCAGTTTTTTGGAAATACCAAAAAAGGTCTGTAGCTGGTTTTCTTCCAGTTGCATGAGTTTGTGGTGGATCATTCTGGATTCCTCTATGAATATCGGAACACTTTCTGAATCGATCGTGTTGTTTATGTTATGTGTTTTGCTGGGGGATAACAGGATTTTCATGATGTTACTATTCTAACATGAAGCCATCATAACATACATTTCGAATTGGCAATCATATGGTATAATTGTCGATAGAAAAGTGAGTGTGCCATGAAAATCAGTTTTATCTCATTGGGTTGTTCCAAAAATCGTGTCGATTCCGAGTTCATCATGGGTATGTTGGTTGCCAGCGGTCATAGGATCATCGATGATCACCATCAGGCAGATGCTATTTTTGTAAACACATGCGGGTTTATCACACCTGCCAAACAAGAAGCGATCGACACCATTTTGGATATGGCTTCGATCAAAGAAAAGACACATGCGAAATTGGTCGTATTGGGATGTCTTGCACAACGTTATCTTGACGAACTGGTTTTGGAGATGCCGGAGGTCGATCGTTTCATCACATTGGATGAATACGATCATCTTCATCAGATCCTCACCCAAAAACTTAACATCCCGGTGAACGTACGTTACAAACAAGCTACCAGGATGCATTCCGTGGAAACCTATTTGGGATATCTGAAAATATCCGAAGGATGCAGCAACAACTGTTCGTTTTGTGCGATCCCTTTGATCAGAGGGAGATATCGCTCTTATCCAATGGAAGAACTGATCCAACAAACACTACATATGGTCGACCATGGCGTCAAAGAAATCGTGCTCGTGGCACAGGATTCCACGATGTATGGCATGGATCTGTACCGCAAGCCTTCATTGGTCGATCTGATCAGAAAGCTCAATGATATAGAGGGATTGCGGTGGATCAGAGTACTGTATCTTTACCCCGATCTGCTTACACCATCGATGATCCGATCATTGGCAACGATCGAGAAGTTCATACCTTACTTTGATATCCCCATACAGCACACACAAGACAAGATCCTAAAGGATATGAAGCGTCGAGGAAACAGTCAACAGATCATCGATCTGATGGATACCATCCGTCAGACATTCAATGATGCCGTGATCAGAACCACCGTCATCGTTGGTTATCCGACGGAGACCGAAAATGATTTTCAAGGGATGCTCACGTTCATCCAACAACATCCTTTTGATAAACTTGGAGCATTCACGTTTTTTAAAGAAGAAGATACCGAGGCTTTCGAGCTGGATGATCTTGATCCAACGATCAAGTCAGCTCGTTATGATCGACTGATCAGCACGCAAAGTGAGATCCTCAATCAACAAAAACAAAGACTGATCTTCAAAGAGATCGAAGTCGTTGTGGATAAAGTCGACATGATCACCAAAACCGCAAAAACCAGAAGCAAATACCATGCTCCGGATGACATTGACGGGTATGTGTATGTAACACTCAAAGATGACGTAACCGTTGGGGACTTCATTTATTGTGTCATCGATGATGTCTATCGCAACAATTGGTATGCGACCCAGATCATCAAGGAGACGATATGAACCAAAAACCACTTTCCTTTTATATAGCGATCATCATGACACGTATGGCGATCTTTGTGTTAAAAGCGACCGGACATCAAGCGACTCACGTTCCCGGACGAGTGGCATTGAAGTTTTGTCCCATGTTTCTCAAATACATCGATAAACCCGAGCATTTGATCGCCATCACCGGAACCAATGGAAAAACGACTGTTTCCAATATGATCGGTGATTACTACACCATCAACAACATCCCATTTGCCCACAATGGACTGGGATCCAACATTCAGGAAGGAATCATCGTGGCACTGCTTGGGGCATCCACGTTTTTGGGAAAAAACAAGATCCCAAACATGGTGCTTGAAGTCGATGAAAGAGTATCACTCAAGATTTATCCGTATGTGAAACCGGATGTGTTGGTCGTGACCAACCTCTTTCGTGATTCATACAAACGAAATGCCCATGTGGAGTTTATCAAGCGCATCCTTGAAGAAAGCATACCCAAAGAGACAGTGCTTGTTCTAAATGCCGATGACATCTTGAGTTATACGTTGATGCCTGATAATCCTCGATTGTATTATGGGATCGAACCTTTGAAAGATGAGGTCGAAAAGACGGATTGTCTGATCCATGATGGGAAGCATTGCCCGGATTGCGGATACCCGCTCACATACACGTTTACGCGCTATCATCATATCGGTCGCGCCAAATGTACTGTCTGTGGATTTGCCAATCCCAGACCAGATATCACCATCAGGGACATCCATGATCAAAAAGCATACGGAACCTATCATGAAGAATCCTTTCAGTTTGCTTTTAAAGAGCCTTCGATGATGGACTTATACAATCGTCTGGCGATGATATCGGGACTGGTGGCACTTGGCCATCCGCTTGCTACGATCATCCAAACCGTGGATGCAATCAAGACAGTTGGGACGCGGTTCAATGAAACGATCGTCAACAACAAAAAGATCATCCTTATGCTTGCCAAAGATCAAAATCCCATTGCGTGTTCACGGGTCTTTGACACCATCTCTCAGATCCAAAATGAGCGGATCGGAG
>CALFEZ010000045.1 GCA_937957895.1 uncultured Erysipelotrichaceae bacterium | reverse complement strand
TGATGAGACTTTTATTTTTTAGAATTTGGTCTCACATCATTTACAAGTGTACATTTCGCAGGACAATATCCAGTACCCTTTGTGTTTGTCGATGACATCGACAGATGCAAACAATGTCGCCAAATACCGGATGGCACTCTTGGCTCCTTGATCTTTGCGGATCACCAGCCAAAGACGACCATGTTTTGTCAGATGCTGATGACACTGAGCAAACAAATCATACATCTTGCTTTTGCCTACTTTGATCGGGGGATTGAATCCAATACAGTCAAACGTCTGCTCGATATCAGTCAGCCCGTCTGATACGATGGTTGTGATATCGACGTTGTGTCTGCTTGCGTTTTGGATGGTCAGATCCACAGCTCGTTGATTGATGTCACTGGCTGTGACACTCACCATGGGAAACAATGTCTTGACGATGATCGCCACCACACCATATCCACACCCGAGGTCCAGAAAGTTTTTCATGGTGACATCTTGGACGATGTGAAAAAGCAAGCGGGCGGTACCGGGATCGACGTGATCTTTCGAAAACACCCCAGCATCACTTTCAAAAGCATAGTCCACGCCCAAAAACCGGAATACGATCTGCTTCCGGTCATGTTTTACCTTTGGGTCATTGATAAAATAATGAGTCATACAACACCTCCTTGTTCGCAACATCGTTGCTTTTACAAAAGGTGTTATTTGATTTCGACTTCAGCTCCTGCTTCGATCAGTTTGTCTTTGATTTCAGCTGCTTCTTCAGGTTTGATGCCTTCTTTGATGGCGATCGGTGCTTTGTCTACCAAGCCTTTGGCTTCTACCAAGCCCAAGCCTGTAAGTTCACGTACGACTTTGATGACAGCAACTTTGCTTTGTCCAGGTGCTTTAAGGATAACGCTGACGTCACTGATTTCTTCTTCTGCTTCAGCAGCGACAGGTGCAGCAGCAACGCCGACAGGTGCAGCAGCACTGACACCGAATTCTTCTTCGATAGCTTTGACTAGTTCGTTAAGTTCAAGAATCGTCATTTCCTTCAACGAGGAGATGAGTTCTTCAGATGTGATTTTTGCCATTTTATTGATCCTCCGTTTTATTTTCTTCTGTTGGTTGTGCAGTTTCTTCTGCGACTGGTGCTGCTTCCTCAGCCGGGGCAGCTTCTTCTTTTACTTCCGTTGCATCGACCGATGCAGCAGGAGCAAGGTCGCCTTTGGTCTCAGCTACTTGAGACAATGCATAGGCGAAGTTTCTGATCGGTGCCTGGAATAGTCCTAAGAGCATCGAGATCATGCCTTCACGGTTAGGTAAGGTCGCAAGTTCTTTGATCATGTCAGCATTGACGACTTTGCCTTCAACGACACCGCTTTTGAGCACTAAGGCTTTGTTCTTTTTGGCGAATTGTGCCAAGATCCTGCTTGGTGCGACTGCATCATTGCCAAATGCCAACGCATTGGGGCCGGTCAGATCAGGTACCAGATCGCCATAGCCTGCTGCTTCAGCTGCCCGAGAAGCCATTTTGTTTTTGTAGATCTTAAAGTCAATGCCTTCTGCTTTGAGTTGACGGCGTAGATCCGTCATCTTGGCAACACTCAAACCGCGGTATTCCACAACGACTGTCGATTGAGCCTCTGCAAACTTTGCTGAGATCTCATTGACCAACGCCTTTTTTGCTTCCAAAACCGATTGGTTCATGGGTTGTTCCTCCTTCTTTGAATAAGCAACAATATCCATAAAATATAAAACTCATGCCTAAGCACGAGTAAAAGAGTGATGTGTCTTTTTCCTCGGCAACATGATTAAGCCAAATGGCCGTTGCTGTCTTAGGGATATTGATAGCATACCTATTCTAACACATCGACTTGCTATGTCAACCAAAATCCACAAAAAAAGCACCCGAAGGTGCATTTCAGCGAATCAGGCGATAGGCTCTGCTGATGATGTCGATCATTCCGATCAAAGCGATGACCCATACGATGTTGTTGGTGAAACTTTGCCACATGGTATCGAGTATTTCCACATCGGGTGTGATGGCAATAGCCAAGTCCGGATTGAACAGATTCATGGTCAGAAAGACCCAGACAAACAATACCAAAGAGACAGCACTGATCACCAACAAGACGATCTCTTTGTTTTTGCTATGACGGATACTTGCAGCCTTGATCAGATTGCTGATGATCGACAAGGCAAACCCGATATTGAACCATAACAACCATTGATCGACGGTTTGTTGATTGAAGATCGGTGCGATCTGTTGAAACTGCCCATCCACAACATTATAGACGGCAAGCATGTCCAGTTCGAAGTTGAACAATACGACCATGATGCTGACAAACACCAATCCCATAACGCCTTCGATGCGGTCGGACTTTTGTTTATAATCCTTGCTTTTTGGCAAGTCTTTGACTGTCCAATCGTCTTCGGCAGGCAGCTCTACGAGCTTTTTTTCGTTGCGTTCGATCAAGGCGAAGATGACCGTGATCCATGCCACAACCATCAATCCGGCATTGAACATACCAGAGATGTATCGAACAAAATCAACGATCGTGGCTCCGTTAAACAAAGCTCCGACCATAAATGCCACTGTCAGTCCGATCGACACTGCCAAGACGACTATCTTGACGACTTTTAGATATGTTGGATAATACATCGGTCCGATCAGGTAGGCTTTTCGATCGAGATACTGGTCTGCCAGTTTTTTAGGATCTCCCATTTCATTGAGAACCTGATCGATCGCAGTTGCTTGATCATCTCCGTTTTCCATAAATCTTTCGATCATGGAAGTGATCTCACTTTGAAGTTCTGTTTGAACATCTTTTCTATGTTTTTTAGGAAGATGTTTGACGCATTCGTTGATGTAGATTTCTACTTTTTCCATGTTTGATCCTCACTTTCCAATAATCCCCTCATGGTAGCACTCAGTGCCATGTATTCTTCTTTGAGTTGCTGATACAATCGTTGACCTTGTTCACTTAGCTGATAGTACCGCCGTGGTCTGTTTTCGATCAGATCCCAGTCGCTTTGAAGGATGCTTTGTTTTTCCAGTCTTCTTAGAAGCGGATAGAGCGTTCCGGCTTCAATGTCGAATCCCTTCGATTGAAGCTTGCTGATGAGCGAATATCCGTACTCCTTTTCAAACAACTGACTTAGGACACTCAAAATCAAGGTTCCCCTGCGCAGTTCCAATACCAATCCTTCCAATGTTTTTTGCATGTCTTCCATATGATCACCACCTGTTGATCACATTATACTGTGTAGCATACACTATTGTCAATACGTTTTTATTAATTTTTTAAGAATAATAAAAAAAGATCGTGTGCAACCACGATCTTTGTGTGTGTTAGTCGATGACGACGCGGATACCAGGACCCATCGTTGTCGATAGAACAAGGTTTTTCATGTATGCTCCCTTGACGGTAGCAGGACGTGCTTTTAAGATCACATCGTATACCGCGCGGAAGTTTTCTTCCAGCTGTTCATCGGTAAATGATAGTTTACCGATCATGACATGGATGTTTCCTTCTTTGTCGACACGGTATTGGACTTTACCTTTTTTGATCTCATCCACGGCTTTGGCGATATCCATGGTGACGGTTCCTGTTTTTGGGTTTGGCATCAAACCTTTAGGACCGAGGATCTTCCCGATCTTACCCAGTTCTGCCATCATGTCCGGTGTGGCTACGATGATATCGAACTCGAACCATCCGCCTTTGATCTTTTCGATCATTTCTTTTCCGCCAACGAAATCAGCTTTCGCATCGATGGCTTCTTGTTCTTTTGGTCCTTGGGTGATGACCAGTACTTTTTGACTGCGGCCGGTACCATTGGGAAGGACCATGGCACCACGGATCTGTTGATCGGCATGACGTGGGTTGACATTCAGACGGAAGCTTAGTTCCACCGTGCTGTCAAACTTGGTGAAATCCAGTTCTTTTGCCAAAGCGATCGCTTCAGCAAATGGATAGGATTTGGTACGGTCTACTTTGGCTTTTGCTGCGCGATAGTTTTTTCCATGTCTTGACATGACTATTCACCGTACCCTTCTATTTTGATGCCCATGTTTCTTGCGGTACCGGCGATGATCTTCATCGCGCCTTCGATATCATCCGCATTGAGATCAGGCATCTTGTATGTGGCGATCTCCTTAAGTTGATCCACCGTGATTTTTCCTGCTACTTGGTTGTGTGGTGTAGCTGCTCCACTTTTGACACCTGCTGCTCTTTTTAACAACACTGCTGCCGGTGTGGTCTTCAACTCAAAGTTGAACCCTTTGTCTTCAAAGACAGTGATGACGACCGGGACGATGTCTCCCATACGATCTTTGGTCGCATCGTTGAAGGCACTGCAGAACTGTGGCATGTTGATGCCGACCCCAGCCAATGCTGGTCCGGGTCTTGCTCCTCCTGCAGGGAATTGGAGCTTGACGATTCTTGCAACTTTTTTACTCACAAACATTCCTCTTCTTTCTATTTGTGCTGTGGTCAACGGATGGTTGCACATCCTTCCACTTCACGGCCTATGACAGGCCATACAATTTTATAACATCCAAAGCCTTTCGTCAACTTCAAAAACTCACATCACAGCTTGATCAGATAAAAAAACCGCTTGCGCGGTCCTTATATCTTTTCTAGATCCAGATAGGCGATCTCAGTAGGTGTCTCCCGTCCAAAGAGAATGGTCAACACCATCGCTGTCTGAGAATCATCGTTCATGCTGTCAATGCGACCTTCGATCCCGCTAAATGGACCATTGGTGATCTTGACGGTATCTCCGACTTTGAAGTCGACAACCACTTTGCGATCACTCAGACCCATGCGCTGCAAGATCGATTCGATCTCTTCGGGAGAAACCGGGAAAGGTTTTGCTCCGCCACCGCTAGAACCGATAAACCCCGTGACTCCGGGTGTGTTACGAACGATGTACCATGCTTCATCGGTCATGATCATCTCCACAAACAAATACCCCGGGAAAAGGTTTTTCATTTTTTCGACACGTTTGCCGTTTTTGATCTCGATCTCAACTTCTTCCGCTACCAAAATACGAAAAAGATTGTCTTCAAGACCCATGGTTTCCACACGACGCTGAAGATTCTCTTTGACTCTGTTTTCATGTCCGGCATACGTGTTGACGACATACCATCTTTTATCTTCTGACATCTTAGACTCCTATCAAACGAAGGAACAATGCGACGATCGCCTGAGCCAGCACGAAATAAGCACCAAAAAGCGCAGTGAACACGATAACGGTCACTGAGTTTTTAACCATTTCATCACCCTTGGGCCAACGGATCCGTTTGATCTCGGTCGAGATGCCGCTAATACTGAACCACTTTGTCATGTGCTGCCTCCTATTTTGTTTCCTTATGTATCGTATGCGCATTGCATCGCTTGCAAAACTTCTTTAGTTCCAGTCGCTCCAACTTTGTTTTTTTGTTGCGCGTCGTCGAGTAATTCCTTGATAAGCATACGGTGCAAACCAAGATGACTTTATCGCTTTTTTCAGCCATGGCAAACACCTGCTTTCATTGCTTAATTACTTTATCATAAACCCCCATGCTAGTCAAACAAAGGCACTATTTTGCGTTTGATTTTTTGCAGGGTGTTGTCGACCGCTTTGAAGTTGCACTTGCATAGATCAGCAATCTCTTGATAACTGTAACCAAGATAGCGATAATAGAGTACCTTTTTTTCTTTGATACTGAGAGTTTGTGTGGTTTGAAGCAGTGTTTGACAATGCTCCCTGAAGTAAAACTGCCAGACCGGATCGGTGTGTCGGTCAGTGTTTGCGATCGTATCCATGACCATCAGCTGTTCATCTTCCGAGATCACTTTGTCAAGAGAGATGCTGTTGTGCAACAGTCCGTAGCTTTGGCCTTTGTGTTTGCGGACGAGCGAACGTATCTGACGTTCGATACACAAACAAGCAAAGTTTTTAAACGGAACTGCCAGTTCATCCCGATAACATTCGATCGCTTCCATCAGCCCGCACATGCCTTCTTGAAACAAGTCATCTTTGTTGATGCAAAGATGTTCCATCGCCCCTTTAAAGCGAAACACGATCGACCAGACCAATCGATGATATTGCTCCATCAACTGCTGTGTGGCGATCTCATCTTTTTGGCGATACAAATAAAGCAATTCATTCTCATCCATATACATATGCATGATCGTTCCTATCTAACGATATCATTTGCCCTGTCTTTGATCATACACCTCATAAAGCAAGATGGCCGTCGCGACCGATACGTTAAGGGAAGACACTGTTCCGATCATCGGGATCGATGCCATGTGGTCGCACTGTGTTTTGACCAGACGCGAGATGCCTTCTCCTTCTGATCCCACCACGATCACGGTCGGTACCGTATAGTCAATGTCCCGATAATAGATGGCATTGTCCATGTCCGTACCGATGATCCAGTAACCTTCTTTTTTGAGTTGTTCGGATGCTCTGGTCAGATTGGTCACGATGGCGACTTTGACGCTTTCGATCGCGCCGGCAGCGACTTTGGCAACCACTGGGGTCAATCCCACCGCATGATGTTTTTTGATGATGATACCATCCACACCCACTGCATCGGCAGTGCGCATGATCGCTCCGAGATTATGAGGATCGGTGACACCATCGACCATCACCAACAATCCCTTTTTGTCTTTGGGGATCGATGCCAAAACTTCTTCCAATGTAAATGTCTTGTATGCATCGATCTCGGCGATGACTCCCTGATGGTTTCCACTGGCCATCTTGTCCAGCTCCTTTTTGGAATGAAAGGTGATCGGGACATGATTGGCTTTGGCCAAACCGACCAGTTCTTTGTTGGAACCATCCTCAAGCAAAAACAAATGACGGATGGCTGCTTTTTGTTGCAGACGCATGATGACAGGTTGTTTACCGTAAAGATATTGTTTCATGTTTCTCCTTGATAAACCTCTTGTATGTTTCCCATAATCGTTCCAGTTTCAACACATCCTTTTGGACGTGATAGTGTCCCCATACAGCTTCGATGCCGGTCGCCAGACGATAGGTGATGACATCGCTGTTTTTAGGGATCGTCGTGGATTTGTGGTTTCGGCCTCGATGAAAGATATCGAGTGCTTGTTCATCAAAAAGCTGATGCTCCAAGCAATGTTTGGCAAACTCAGCCTGTGCCTTGGCACTTAAAAACAACTCACTCATGGTTTGGAGTTCCTTGCTTTTTTGATATCCGCAGCTTACCAAATATTCCTTCACATACAACGCCATGACGGCATCTCCGATAAATGCCAGCACTGCTCCATTCATCAGAGATAACCCTTTTCGATCAGCTGTTGTCGATAGGTGTCTGCCATGTCGAAATCCTTGTCGATTTTGGCTTGTTCCCACTTATCAAACAAACTTAGATCTTCTTTGCTCAGGATCACATCCTGATATGCGATGCCAAGCACCTCGAGCATCGTCTTGATGGTCAAAACATCGCTGCTTATGCGAGCCAGATCGTCTTTGTGTTGACGCAGATCCTGATTGAGTTGTTTGATGCCATCAAAAATGACTTTGAATGCATTTTGAGTGTTCAGATCGTCTTTCATGGCATACATACAATCATCCAGCAACGCATCATCCATGCTCGGTTCTATGTCGGCTTGCTGGCGTCCTAGATAAACCTGAGCACTGATCAATGCCCGTTTGACCTTGGTCACTTCTTGTTGTGCCTGAGTGATGGTGGATTGTGAGATGTTGATCGGAGATCGATAGTGCGCCGAAAGCAACAGCCATCGAACCACGTCTCCCCCAAGCTCTGCGATGAAGTCTTTGGCCCATACTACATTGCCCAGTGATTTACTCATTTTCTCACCGTCGATGTTCAGCATGCCATTGTGCATCCAGATGTTGGCGATGTTATGGTGATAGAGCGCTTCACATTGTGCGATCTCATTTTCGTGATGAGGAAACTTCAAATCCATTCCCCCACCGTGGATGTCGATCCGCTGATGATCGAACTGATCCTGGATCATGACCACACATTCGGTATGCCAACCAGGACGACCGGTCCCAAAGTCACTTTCCCAGGAAATACCTTTTTCGGTCTTTTTCCATAGGGTGAAGTCCAAAGGATTGAGTTTCTTTTCATTTTCGCTGACACGGGCTCCTACGATCAGATCATCGATGTTTTGTTTGGAAAGCTGTCCGTAGTTTTCGACCTCGTCGATCTTGAAATACACGTCCTTATCGACCACGTATGCTTTGTCTTTTTCAAGCAGCTGATCGATGAAATCAATGATCTGTTCCATCGTATCGGTCACCTTGACGACATTGAACAAAGGCTTGCAGTTGAGCTGGTTGCGGATCGCTTCGTATTGTTCGATGTAGTAAGAAGCAATCTCCAGTTCGGTTTTGTTTTCATCGATCGCCTGCTGGATGATGCGATCATCGACATCCGTGTAGTTTGAAACAAACTTTACATTGTATCCCAGTTGTTCAAACACGCGGCGAAGCGTGTCAAAGACGACCATGGGTCTGGCATTGCCGATATGAGCGTGGTTGTATACCGTCGGTCCGCACACATACATGCTCACCTCATTGGGTCGTAGTGGTTTGAATGTTTCGATCTGCTGGGTGTATGAGTTGAATAGTTGCATGTGTGTCTCCTTTGTTGATGATTTTTCCTATCCTATTTTATCGTATTTACACATCGTTGACCAATGCAAACACGCGAGCATAAGCTGCTTCAGCTTGGATCTTGATCGGGATGACCCACAGATCGATGATCGCAGATGGCAGCATGTTTAGATTTGTGAGGTTTTCGATCAACCAAATATCATGTTCAAACATCAGTTTGTGGACCTCAAAAGGAGGATGATCGGGAGAGGGCATGTCCATTCCCAACAGTGATATCTTCTTATCTATGAGTTCTCTGGCTGTCTTGATCGAGACGTTTGGATGATCATAATATGTATCTTGATGATAATAGTGATCCCATCCGGTATGAAGCAAAACGATGTCGTTTGGTTGGATCATATCCAGTTGCGTCGAAGTCAATGTGATCGACTGCTGATTTCTCACATCGAACACGACAGCTCGTCCGATGCCTTTATCTAGCGGAAAGTCATCGGCCATCACTTTGGAGTCAAGGATGTGGCTGGGAGCATCCAGATGGGTTCCTACATGAAGGTTCCCAGAAATGGCACTTAGATGATAACCGTCTTTATCATGGGTTTTATGATCAGACAAGACCCAAGGCAGATCATTGGGATACACAGGGGAACTCTTGGTAAGAGTATGTGTCAGATCGATGATGCGCTTCATAGTGGTATGTCTTTGTGTTGGTATCGATGGATGGCCAAGCCCCCACAGATCATCATGATCAGCAAACTCACCACAACGTTCACCATGGACAAAGATGCCTTTTCAAGGATATCACTGGATCTGAAATAGGATAGCGGTGTCAACCATTTCATCCAGTCGATCGTATCGACCAGATCCACAAACACTGCCAGGATGTAACCGGCAAAAACCAGTATCGGTCCTAAGAGCGTCGCTTGTTTGGGGCGTGGCAGAATGGCTGCCAACAAAAACCCGACAAACATAAAGACGACCATCAAAATAACAAGGGCGATGGTTGAAAACAACAAAAACCTGTAATAGTCTGTTTCCGGTTCGTAATGCATGGTGCCAAGCAGAATCGCACCATGGATAAACACGCTCATCATCACACACAAAACAATCCCGGCAACTGCTTTGAAAACCAGAAGTTGTTTGCGGGTGCGAGGTACCACAAATATGAACTCCGTCGTTTTGTTTTTATGTTCGGCAGCGATCAGATCCGCTCCCAGCATCACGGCGTAAACACTGGCCATGATCTGCATGTAAACCATCGTCACACTGACAAAACCACCTACCGTCGTCAGGTTGGCTCCCGTCAGTCCGAATGCCTTGAGCATCTCGATGGGAAAGGCATCCAAGATCTCAAGCAGTTCCGGATTGTTTTTATAGGCTGAAAACTCCGTCAAAATGATCACGATGAACACGGAAAGTGATAAGGCCCAGATGATCCAGGATTTGATGCGAAGTTTTGTTTCTTGTCGGATGATGTTCATAAGGCTCCTTAGTAAAGGGGAATGTTTCGACGGAGGTATCCTTGATAACTCCCTATCATGGATAAGATGATCAATATCGAGGATAGAACCAAAAAGGTTGGATCGATGGTTGCATCCTTTAAGATGGCACTTGATTCAAAATAATGAAAAGGAGTGGCATACTTGAGCCAGTCGATATCCAATATCCCTTTGATGGAATAGATGCCATATGTGGCAAAAGACAGTCCCATGGCATATCCCATGATGCTTCGAACATGTCTAAGCGACATCGAGATCACTAATCCCAAACTGAAGTAAACAAGTTGAAACAACGGGATGCTTGCATAGAGCATGGTCATGGCTTTTTGATCGATCGGTTCTTCATTGGCAAAAACAGCGATCATCACCGTCAGTGTCAGCCAGCTAAACAGTGCGATCATCAGCAGTTGCACCACACCGGAACTGATTTTGGATAGGTAGATCCTGGTTCGCGTGATCGGTTTGGTAAGCAAAAAATCTGCAGTCCGTTCACTTTCTTCGACTGTCAATGCCCGAAATCCCAAAGTGGAAGCGTGCATCGCCAGGATCAACTGGATAAAGATGAAAATAAACGGGATGTATCCTTCTAACGTTGCCATGGATTGCACATTGGCAAGTCCAAATGCCTTAAGCAGTTCTTCGGGATAATACTTCAATACCAGATCCATCAACTCGTACTCGCTTTGCATAAACGGGAAAAATGACATCATAAATAGGGTCAATGCCAAGATGCCCAGGCTCCATAACAGGATCGATCGCAGATGTTTGGTTAGTTCAAATCGAAATATGTTCATGATACACCTACTGATAATAGTGCATGAAGATCTCTTCGAGAGTAGGTTCCTCGATCAGCACATCTTCAAACACCATGTGATTGAGAACTTTAAGCAGTGACTTTACATCACCTTTGTAGACGAAGCTGACTTGACTGTCAAAGTGCTGAAGATCAGCAATCTCCAAACCTTCAAACCCTTGTTCGTCAAAACGATCTGTTTTGATCTTGACTTTCTTGTATGTGTTTTCTCTGAGAGTCTTTACATCCTGGATCTCCACCATATTACCTTCTTTGATGATGCCTACCCGATGACACAGATGCTGAACTTCCGAGAGGATGTGGGATGAAAACAGCACTGTCGCTCCTTCTTTGTTTTCTTTTTCGATCAGACTGAAAAATTTCTGTTGCATCAGTGGATCCAATCCACTGGTCGGTTCATCCAACACGATCAGTTTGGGACGATGAAGAAGTCCCTGGACGATCCCCACTTTCTTTTTGTTGCCGAAGGAAAGATCTTCGATCTTGCGTCCAAGATCCAGTTCC
>CALFEZ010000044.1 GCA_937957895.1 uncultured Erysipelotrichaceae bacterium | reverse complement strand
GCCTGATAAGTTTCATGGTTTGCATGATGTGGAAGAACGATATCGTCGGCGTTATGTCGATTTGATCATGAATGAGCGTTCCCGACACATTGCTTTGTTGCGTCCAAAAATCATTTCTGCGATCAGGGAATATTTTGATTCAATCGGATGTGTCGAGGTAGAAACTCCGGTACTGACACCGATTTTGGGTGGAGCAGCCGCAAGACCGTTTGTTACCCACCATAACACCTTGGACATGGATTTCTATCTACGTATCGCAACGGAACTTCCACTAAAACGATTGATCGTCGGTGGATTTGAAGGAGTGTATGAGATTGGTCGTTTGTTCAGAAACGAAGGCATGAGTCCCAAACACAACCCTGAATTCACTACCGTGGAAGCCTACATTGCATACAGTGACATGGAAGGCATGATGGAAGTCATCGAAAAGATGATGGAGCATGTCGCATTGACCACTTTGAATAAAACCTCTATCACCTATCAAAACAAGGAGTTGAACCTTGCTGGTCCATACAAGCGCGTCCATATGGTCGATGCCATTTTTGAAGCGACAGGGATAAATTTCTTTCCATTATCGGAGAAAGAGGCATTGACATTGGCCAAGGAACACCACATAGAAGTACTCAAACACCAACAAACCTATGGTCACATCGTCAATCTGTTTTTTGAAAAGTATGCCGAAAAGATCATCGTTCAGCCTACCTTTGTGTATGGGCATCCTATCGAAGTTTCTCCGCTTGCCAAGATCAACCAACAAGACCCACGCTTTACGGAACGTTTTGAACTGATCATCGATGGGCGTGAGTATGCCAATGCATTTAGTGAACTCAATGATCCTATCGATCAGAAACAGCGATTTATGGCACAGCTCAAAGAGAGAGAACTAGGCAATGTTGAAGCCACTGAGATGGATGTTGATTTTGTGGAAGCATTGGAGTTTGGATTGCCGCCGACAGGTGGACTGGGAGTTGGCATCGATCGTTTGATCATGTTGCTAGCAGATGCCGAAAGCATTCGGGAAGTGATCTTATTCCCTCATATGAGACATCGTTAAAACGAGAGTGATCTCGTTTTTTTATTTTTGTTATTTACATCACAAACATACATTGATATTCTAGAAGCAAGGAGGATGGTACATGATCAAGATTGAGGGACTTATCAAAGATTTTCCTGCCGTGCGAGCTGTCGATCAATTGGATCTTGAAGTCAAAGAAGGTGAGTTCTTTGCTTTTTTAGGTCCAAACGGCGCTGGGAAATCGACCACCATCAACATATGCACGACTTTGATGCAACAAACCAAAGGAGATGTCTATATCAACGGACATCGAGTGGGAAAGGATGATGAGGCTATCCGAAAAAGCATAGGGGTCGTGTTTCAGTATTCTTTTTTGGATGACTTTTTGACGATCAAGGAAAACATGCGCATTCGTGCCAGTTTTTATGGGCTTACCAAAGAGCAGTTCGATCGAAAATATGAAGAACTGGATGAACTTATCGGATTGGAAGAAATAGCCAACAAACGTTATGGTACCTGCTCAGGAGGACAAAGACGAAGAGCGGACATCGCCAGAGCATTGGTCAACTCACCCAGACTGCTGTTTTTGGATGAACCCACCACGGGACTTGACCCACAGACCAGAAAGCGGGTGTGGGATGTCATCAAGAATCTCAATCGCAAGACCAATATGACGATCTTTCTGACAACTCACTACATGGAAGAGGCAGACAAGGCCGATCGCGTGGCGATCATCGATCATGGAAAACTGGTTGCTTGTGACAGGCCTTCGGTATTAAAACACAAACACACATACAGTGTAGTCAAGATCCTCCCCAAAAGCGAGGAAAAATGCATCGAGATCCTCCATGACACGGAATATCAAGTCAAGCATCGTCAAGATCGACTGCATGTCATTTCCGGTTCTACTGCAGATTCTCTTGCCATCTTGGATATGCTCAAAGAGCAGATCATCAGTTTTGAAGTGGTTGAAGGAAACATGGATGATGTCTTTCTGGCTCTGACAGGCAGAGAGATCCGGGAGGGACAATGATGAAAAAGATGATGTATCTCAGCAAACGACATTTGTTGATGTACTTTCGAAATCGATCTGAAGTATTCTTGTCGTTTTTGGCAGTATTGATCGTTCTGGCATTGTTTTTGTTCTTTTTGGGAGACATGACCATCAACAACATCAAAGCAATCATCGGTCGTGAAGTGGATGGGATCGATGCCATGGTCAATGCCTGGTTGTTTGCGGGATTGGTCGCCATCGCCACGATGACAGTGTCCATCGGCTCTCTTTCACGCATGGTCATCGACAAGCAAAGAAAAGTGTTCCATGATTTTCTGGTTGCACCCATTCAGCGTCATGAACTATTTCTTTCCTACATCATTTCAACATTTGTTGTTGTCATGATGATCACTATCGTGATGCTGATCATCTCTCAAGTTGCTTTGATTATGTCAGGAGGGGCATGGTTTGGCTGGTTACGTTGGTTGCGTATCATTGGATTGGTTGGCTTAACGGCTTTATCGTCAACGATGATGATGCTGTTTGTAGTGTCATTTATCAATACGGAGTCGGTCTTTGCTTTTTTGGGAACAATCGTGGGAACATTGATCGGATTTGTTACGGGGGCATATCTTCCGCTGGGGATCATGCCGGTAGCGGTGCAGATCTTTTCCAATGCACTTCCGGTTTCCCATGCAGCAGCATTACTAAGACAAGCATTTATGGAACCTAGCTTTGAAGTCGTATTTGCCAATGCTCCTGAGAGCGTGATCAATAATTATCGTTGGTTTCAGGGAGTCGATCTCTATCTGGATGACTTTAAGTTGACTCAACCAATGATGCTTGCATATCTGATTGGTACCACATTGTTGTTTATGATGTTGAATGTATGGCGATTTAAAAGAATGAAGACATAAAAAAGGCAACTGCTTGATGCAGTTGCCTTTAAGTTTATAAGAACCGATCACAGACCGCACTTCAACTGGGCATTGCAGTTGGTGCATGTGTTGCATCCGCCGATATCTTCGACTACACCTTCCAAACAAATAGGGCAGATATTTCCGATCTCATTGCCGATATCACGATCTTGACGATCTGAGCGATAATCGGTTTTCTTTTCTTGTTGCTGAGTTTCTCGAACAGGAACACCGAAATCCTTGACGATGTCCATTTGAGACCAACTGACATCCTCATCATTGGTCAGCGATAACACCTGTGAGTCGCGGGAACCATCGACATAAACGGTCCCGCCTTTTGCTTTGTTTTTGTAAAGACGTTCATAAATCGACTGGACTTGCCTTACGGAATAACCGCGAGGGGCATTGACTGTCTTTGAGATCGATGAATCGATCCATCGCTGGATGGCACATTGGGTATCTGCATGTTCTTCAGGCGACAGATCCATAGCACTGACAAAGAAGTTAGGCAAGGTTTCCTTCGTGTATTCAGGGTGATAATGCAAAAACTCATCGACTACGGCTGCATTCACTTCAATGAATTTGCCCAATCTTCCGGACCGGAAGTATGAGAAGGAGAAGTACGGTTCAAGACCGGTTGATACACCTACCATGGTACCGGTAGAACCCGTAGGGGCAATCGTGAGCAAGTGTGAATTTCGGATACCGTGTTTTAGTACGCCATCTTTGATCTCTTGAGACATTTTCTGCATGTATCCGGTTTGGATGAAGGCGTTTCGATCACTTAAGAATGGGAAAGAACCCTTTTCAGCTGCCAGCTGGATCGAAGTCGAGTAAGCTGCTTCGGCGATCGTTTTGAATACCAGATCGATCGTTTCGAGAGATTCAGGGCTTCCGTATCGTTTCTTGGCATAAATAAGTAGATCATGAAGACCCATGACACCCAGCCCGACACGTCGTTCTCCAAGTGCCTGAAGGCGATTAGCTTCCAAAAAGTACGGGGTATCATCGATGACATTGTCTTGCATGCGCACACACAATCCAACGCTTTGCTTCAATGCATCGTATAGGATATTGCCGGATTGCTTGTCTACGAAGTTGGCAAGGTTGATGGCGGCAAGATTACAGACAGAGTATGGAGCCAGCGGTTGTTCACCGCATGGATTGGTGGCTACGACTTTTTGACCATATGCTTTGGCATTGGTTTCATCATTGGCATTATCGATAAAGAAGATGCCGGGCTCAGCTGAGTAAGTGGCACAGAAACAAATCAAATCCCATATATCACGTGCTTTGACTATACGATAGGTCTTGATCGGATACCCCAATGCTTCCCATTCCCTCACATCACCGATCTTGTGCCACATCTCATCGTAGGCGGCTTTTTGATCAGGTGTATGGACTTCAAGATCAGGGAAACGCAGTTCATAATCTTCATCATTTTCGACTGCCTGCATAAACTCTTTTGTCAGTGTGACCGAAATGTTGGCTCCTGAAAGAAACTCAGGGGCAACCACTTCCAGTTTTCCGCCGTTGATCAACATTTCATGAGCATAGTCGATAATGTGTGCCGGAGCTTCTTTGTCTGCAGCAAGGGTCTCATACATTTCACGTTCGACTCTAGTCAGCGGAATGAACTTCAATTTGCGTTTTGCTTCTTCAACGACCTGTGGGTCGTTTGAGTTTTCGGACAACCACTTAAGAACACGTGGATTTTGCATTTTCGAGATGATGAATTCAATGATATCTGGGTGCCAGTCTGCCAGCATGATCATCTGTGCTCCACGACGTGAACCTCCCTGTTCGACCAGGTGTGTCAGATTGGCGATGTCATTGAGCCAGCTTACAGCACCGCTGGATTTGCCTCCCACTCCTTTTGCAGGGGCGGATTTCGGTCTGAGTGTGGAGCCATTGGTTCCTACTCCCCCACCGCGAGACATGATCTCCATGACTTCTTTACGATGATCAGCTATACCTCCACGAGAATCTCTGACAAACGGCATGACAAAACAGTTGAAGTAAGTGACTTCGGTTTGACTTCCGGCACCATAAAGAACACGTCCTGCCGGCACGATATTGAGATCTCTTAGTTGTTCATAGAACTTGTTTCCGTAAACTTGCTTAAGTTCAGGAGTATTTTCCGTGGATGCCAAAGCAAAACCAACTCGTTTTGCGATTTGTTCATAGAATATCTCAAGTGGTTTTTCTACTTTTTTAAATGGTCTGATGATCATGCCGGTCGATGCTTCTTGCTCGTCCTCACATGAACCACGCCATTCTTCTTCAAGCAGGATTGTCACGGTCTCATTTTCATGATCCACGCTCTTTGCCACACCTATGCCACGAGCAGGGAATTTGGGATCATCCCTAACGATGGTCACGACCACATCACCTACCCCAAGTGTCTTTAACCCGCGATCTTTTTGGGAGTAGCGATCGAGCATGACCAGTCGCGAAACACCTGAATGGGTGACATGAAAATCGTCTTCAACCGTAAACAGATGACCAAAATGCTGCTGGATGTCACGGTTGAGTTTTTGTATGGTTTGGCGTTGGTATTGCATAGACATCTCCTCGCTTAACTAAAATTTATAATAACATAAAACCATAAGCAGTATAAAATGAAAGTTATTTCATTTATTGATAAGAATAAACACGTAGTCAGACAAACGATTGACATAGATCCTGATGATCGGTATGTCTTCAGTTTGCTTAAAAGCACGGATCATGGAGCGCTCCATCCGTCTGACGATCGTTCTTACAAGGTTGAGTTGAGCACGATAAGGATCGTCAAAAGGATATACGAATCCACTACATGAGTCAGCGATCGTTTTGATTTCAGCTTCAAGGTTTTCAACTAAGGATGGTGAGAATTCAGAAGGTGATTTGTATCCGGCAACGATCGCCGTGATCAGGATCAACTCATCAACTCGCTTTTTAAAATCATCTAAGTAAGCAGGAAACAAAGACTGAGCCAAGATCAAATGAGCCATCACTTCGTCGATCTGACCCAGCAGCTCGATCGTGACATGATCTTTGTCTACTCGTTGTTGATAAAGACCGGTGTTGCCTTGATCACCTGTTTTGGTTGTTACTTTCATATGGATTCCCCTTGTAGTTATGTATCAGCCTTACCATGAGTTTGTAGGTAGGCTCCAACAATAACAGTATAACAATATAATTCGATATTGCATGGATGATGTCAAAAGAAATGCCTTTGATCCAATAAATAAAACTGTAGTGGAACCCATAGAATATGCCGTGGTTGATCGCAAACAACATTCCAAAAGCGAATCCCCAAATACCATTGACGATTGCCCATCCATGATCATTCTTTTTGATCAACGGTTTGATCCCATAAAGGATAATGACATACAAAGGCCAGATCCAGTAATATCCGATCACCCAATCTCCCATTCCCCAGACAAGCATTTGCAGGGTAACGAAAATCGCTGCGATCATCAATGAGGCACCAAAAGGAAGCACCATGGCATAGATGATCATCAAAAAAGACACCAATTCGACATTGGGCAAAGCCGCAAGTGCAACCT
Organism: uncultured Erysipelotrichaceae bacterium; assembly: GCA_937957895.1. Classification (GTDB taxonomy): domain Bacteria; phylum Bacillota_I; class Bacilli_A; order Erysipelotrichales; family Erysipelotrichaceae; genus UBA6182. The sequence goes on along the minus strand of CALFEZ010000044.1, from coordinate 4,651 downwards.
GCACGACCAGCAGCAATGCACTCAGCAACCCTATGATGACGATATGGCGTGTGGCTTTCATCAGTTGGTTTTGTCCAGCGTAAAGACAAATGTGTCTTGATCGTATACGGGAGCCATGTCAACCCCTGAACAGAATCCTGCTGAAATGCAATCAGGATTGGTATCGGATGTGTACCCCCACCATGGTCCGACAGACATGTCGTCAGTGACATGCTCATCAAAGCCAATCAAAAATCTTCCAAACTGATCGCTTTTGGAACCACCCAAATGCACTTCGATCAATCCAAGTTCATCGATCTCTTCCAATACTTGTGCTAAAAATATAGCATCGGTTTGGATCGTTTCATTGAAAATCATGTCTGAGGATCCTTCAATCACGATGATCTGGATCGTGATCGCTTTCTCCCCTGTTTGGGTTTGTGGTTTGGTCAACTCTCGAACGACCACAAACAACGTTGCGCCCAAAAGTACAGCCAGCACTACCCTGAGTAAACTCTTCTTCATAAAGCCTCCATAGAAAAAACACATCCTAAGATGTGCGAAAAAAGACAATGGTCTTGTCTTTTTATCTTACACCCAGAAGATAAATCGATATCTTTCGACAGGCAGGTCTACTGGCTGATGCTTCATCCTTCAAAAACCCTTCCCGTTATCCACAGTGGCTTGTTTTTGTCGTCCGCATCGACAGTTGCTGGGGCAGCTTTGGTGTTCCAAATTCCCTATTAAGTCAAGTATGACACCTGGTTCGATATCACCATTATAGAAAACATCTGCCTCAATTACAATCAAATGGGAACATTTTTACACCATTTTCATTTTTTGTGTTATCATTATCAATAAATAAAAAGAGGGAAGATATGGATTACGCCGTTTTGTTGTTAGCTGCTGGTAAAGGTACCAGAATGGGGTTGGGGTACAATAAGATGTTTTATTGCCTGGATGATGGTGAAACGGTTTTACAACATTCCATCCAGTTGTTTTTACATGATGATCGCTGCAAACAGATCGTGATCGTGACCAATCGAGCGGACATGGCCAGAATCGTTTTGAGTGCCGATTCCGGAAAGATCGTGATGGTCAACGGCGGAGATCGCAGACAGGACAGTGTCATGAATGGATTGATGGCGATCAAAGAAGATATCGTTTTGATCCATGATGGAGCTCGTCCTTTCGTTCAAAGAGATGCCATCGATCGTCTGCTGGATGCCATGGATAGTGAAAAAGCGTGCATCCTTGGGGTGAATGTCAAAGATACTCTCAAGAAAATAAAGAATGGTTACATCGAAAAGACCATCGATCGTGAAGAACACATGATGGCCCAAACCCCGCAGGCGTTTGTTACTTCGTTTATCATCGACTGTTATGCCAAGGCGCACATCAGAGGGTTGGAAGCTACCGATGATGCCCAAATCGTGGAGATGGTCAGTGATCAAAAGATAAGGGTCGTTGAGGGTGCCTACAGCAATGTCAAGATCACAACAAAAGAGGATGTGCGTTAGCACGTTTTTTTTGTGTTTTGACAATAATTCTAAACATTTTGTTTAGTAATGATAAAATAGAGATGAAAAGTATTGCAATTTGAATGGGTATTCGATACAATACATTCGCGAATAGGTAAGGCATGTTTTGTTGAGACTATTGCAACCCAATTTTGATTTCTTTGACCAACAAATCACTTGTTAAAAGGCCATACGGACAGCCGGGTCAAATGCCGAAATTGCGATTGTCGATCGTGTTGATCTTGAGGGATTCTTCAACATGAGTCGATCAGAGTAATCTGATCCTCAACAAAATATGGTGCCAGAATGTGGTGCTCATATTTCCCGTGAAAATTTCTCAAGCGAGATTTTTTTACTGGAAAGGAAGTCACTTCATGGACAACAAAAAAATACAATTATATGGATTCAACAACTTGACGAAGACATTGAGTTTCAATATCTTCGATATTTGTCATGTTGAAAATGCCAAACAAAGACAAGATTACATCGAGTACATCGATGAGCAGTACAATTCCACAAGACTTACCAACATCCTTTTTGAAGTGACCCATATGATTGGTGCCACGGTGCTCAATGTATCCAAACAAGACTATGATCCTCAGGGGGCCAGTGTGACATTGCTGATTTCGGAAGAACCGGTCCAAGCGCATCTGATCGATCCAAGCTGTACGGTAGATCCTCAGTTTCTGACCAAAGAAAGCATTGCCGGGCATTTGGATAAGTCACATCTGACGGTACACACCTATCCGGAGTATCATCCGGATCTAAACATATCAACATTTCGAGTGGATATCGATGTATCGACATGTGGGACTGTCTCTCCTTTGAATGCTCTTAATTATTTGATCTCAAGTTTTGACAGTGACATCATCAGTTTGGATTATCGAGTACGCGGGTTTACCCGCAAAGATGATGGCACCAAACTTTTCATCGATCATCCGATCACATCGATCCAGGATTTCATTGATCCTGAGATCCTTGCCAAATACGATAGTCATGATGTCAATGTCTATCACAGCAATATCTTCCATACCAAAATGATCATTTCCGAGATCAACATCGAAAACTACCTCTTTGATCAAGATCCCAAGGAGTATTCACCAAAGCAGCGACTGCAGATCAGCAACAAGCTGCGTCAGGAAATGATCGAGATCTACAGCGGTGTCAATGTGTATGATCGATCATAATCAGACCCCGCTTCTTGATGGGATCCGACGATATCAAAACCGAAGAGTGGTATCGTTGGATGTTCCCGGACACAAACAAGGAAAAAGCAGTCAGGAGTTGATCGATGTCTTTGGAAAAGATGCCATCGCCATGGACTACAACGCTTCCAAAGCACTGGACAATCTAGCCAACCCGATTTCGATCATCCAACAAGCACAAACTTTGGCAGCTGATTTGTTTTATGCCAAGCAAGCTTACTTCATCGTCAATGGTACCAGCCTGGCTGTCATGGCCATGGTCCTTTCGGTCGTCAAGGCCAATGAGAAGATCATCATGCCTCGCAACGTACACAAAAGTGTCATCAATGCTTTGGTGATCAGTGGTGCGATCCCGATCTACGTCGATCCTGGCATCGATACCCAGCTTGGCATAAGTCTTGCCATGGATGTAGAGGATATCCAAAAAGCCATCGATGAAAATCCGGATGCCAAAGCAATCTTAATAAACAACCCCACCTACTATGGAGTCGTCACCGATCTTAAAAAGATCATGGATATAGCCAAAGAAGCAAATATGAAGGTGATCGTGGATGAAGCTCACGGAGCACACTTTACATTTTCCGATCGGCTCCCATTAAGTGGCATGCAGGCAGGGGCAGCTTTATCGGCAGTCAGTCTTCACAAGACCGGTGGATCTTTGACCCAAAGCTCTTTGCTTTTGGCAGGAGAAGGTGTCGATCCCAATCATGTGTTGCAGATGGTCAATCTTCTTCAAACTACCAGTCCCAGTTACTTGCTGATGGCATCACTGGATGTTGCCAGAAAGCAGTTGGCACTATCGGGCAAACAACGGTTTGAAAAGATCATCGGTATGGTGGAATATGCCAGACAAGAGATCAACAACATGGGTGGATACATCGCATTTTCCAAAGAACGAGCCGATCAAAAAGGGTGGTATGGCTTTGATGTCACGAAGCTGAGCATCCATACCCACTCAGCCAATTTTTCAGGATTGTATGTATATGAAAAACTGCGAGATGAATATGGCATCCAGATCGAGTTTGGGGATGTATCCAACATCCTGGCAATCGTGTCTACCGGAGATCGTTTCTTGGATATCGAACGGTTTGTGGCAGCATTGTCTGATATTCGTTTGAATCCTGTCGCTTACACATCCAAACGTTTAAAGAGCGAGTATGTCAAGCCGATCGTTCGTTATACTCCCCAACAGGCATTTTACATGGCTTCACGTTCGATGCCGATCCGCAAAGCTTTGCATCATGTTTCGGCAGAATCGATCATGGCATATCCGCCTGGGATCCCGATCGTTTCATTTGGAGAAGTGATTACTTCTTCGGTATTGGACACGATCGAGTACATCCAGGCACACAATGGGTTTCTGATGGGAGCGAAAGATCCTTCCTTAGAAACGATCCAGATCATCAAGGAGGTTTAACATGGAACTTTGGTATAGTGAAAAACATTCAGAGGATGTCTCATTCTCGATACGAGTCGATCAGCATCTGTACTTCAAACAGAGTGAATTTCAGCGCATCGATGTCTTTTTAAGCAAGGAGTTTGGCCGCATCCTCACCTTGGATGGATTTATCATGGTCACGGAAAAGGATGAGTTTATCTATCATGACATGATCGTCCATGTGCCAATGGCCACCAATCCCAATATCAAAAACGTATTGGTGATCGGAGCCGGGGATGGTGGGACCGTTCGCGAATTGTTGCGATATCCGCACATCGAAAACATCGACCTGGTCGAGATCGATGAAGAAGTCGTCAAAGCAAGCAGACAGTACCTTCCCATCACTGCCGACAAACTTGATGATCCTAAAGTGCATTGTTACTTTGAGGATGGATTGAAGTTCGTGCGTCGTGCCAACAACAAATACGACCTGATCATCGTAGACAGCACCGATCCGATCGGTCCGGGAGAAGGCTTGTTTACGCGCGAATTCTACCGTCATTGCCATC
>CALFEZ010000043.1 GCA_937957895.1 uncultured Erysipelotrichaceae bacterium | reverse complement strand
CCCCAATCTGGTAGAGACCGTCAAAGGTTATGCTTCTCACGAAAAGGAAACACTTGAAAACGTGATCCGAGCTCGTAACCATGCCGTCAGTGCTACCACGATGGACGAGAAAATGAAAGCTGAAGGGGAAATTGCCGGAGTATTGGGGCGTTTGTTTGCTCTTTCGGAAGCATATCCCGATTTAAAGGCCAACGTCCAATTTCTGGATCTTCAAAGCCAGCTTCAAAAAGTTGAGGAAGACATCGCTCAATCTCGTCGCTATTACAACGGAACCGTCAGACAATACAATACACGGATCCAAAGTTTCCCAAACAACCTCGTTGCCGGATTATTCAAGTTTGAAAAACGTCAATCGTTTGAAGTCGAAGATCCTACCCAACGTCAAAACGTTAGAGTTCAATTCTAACTCCACTAGAGGACATTATGAAAAAAGGTGCCATCCCACTAGCCTTGGGAGTCTTTGCGTTAGCTATGTTGTTGTTTTATGTGGTTTATGAGTATGTTTTCTTCGTCAATCTGTTTCAGGAGAATGTGGTCGGTCTGACCATATGGTCCTTGTTTGCAGGATTGATCACGTTCATTTATGCTTATTTTGAGCGCAAGTTTGGTCTTGGCATTTTCTTGATCAGTTATGTGGCAGCATTCATTGCCCTGTTTGTGATCTTCTCCAATACCGACTATACCTTTGCCAACATCACCGGTTTGTTATCGTTTATTTATATCTTGATCGGTGGGTTTGCTTTGTCTTTTGTCGTTGAAGCCATTCTATGGTTCACAAAAAGGAAAAAACCAAGCGATCAGTAGGGAGGTTGCCATGAAAAAATTGTTCATCCTGACTTTTGGAATGTTGCTGCTTCTGTTGCTTCCACAACAGGTATCAGCATCCAGTGACATCATCGTAAAAGAACATGAGGTCGTCATTTATGTCCAAGAGGATGGAGTGTATCGATTCACTCATAAACTCGATGTCTTTTTTGGCAGCCCCTATTATGGCATTTTCGTCAACATTCCCCAAGAATATGAAATGACCTGGGAGTTGGAAGACGGATCTACCGTTCGACGCCGCTATGTGTTTCCGCTCAGTGATTTTCAAGTAGTCGGTCCTTATGAGTTCGAACGTTCTCGTGAAGGTGTCCAACTACGATTGGGTCAGGCGGGCGTGTACGTATCCGGCGATCAGAGTTATCAGTATTCCTATCACATGAATACCAGAGATCTCAGACTAGATGGCCGTCAGCGCTTCTATTTGAACTTGTTGGGTGATCAGTGGGAGATGCCAACCGAGAAAGTGTCATTTACCATCTTCTTTCCAAAAGACATGACCGGATATGATGTATACTTCTACTCAGGTCGCTATGGTGTGGACACTCAGGCAGCGGTCGAGTATACCATCAATGGCAATGTCATCACAGGTCATACACTGACAAGTTTGAATACGTTTGAAGCATTGACGATCGATATTGAACTAGAACCAGGATTCTTTGATTTTCCCCGTGAGTTTGACATATCGATCATCGGATTGGTATATGGCATCTTGTTTACGGTTTTGTTGTTGTTGATGTACAACAAATATGGAAAAGATGAACCGGTCGTTCCAACGGTGCAGTTTGATGCTCCTTCGGGATTGTCCAGTGCTCAGGTAGGATACATCTATGATGGATTTACCGACACCAAAGATGTGTTGTCTTTGATCATCTACTGGGCAGCCAATGGGTATTTGACCATTGAGGAAGTCGATAAAAAGACAATCAAGCTCAATAAGCTCAAAGATCTTCCTTCTGGTACCATCACTGCTGAACGAGTCGTGTTCAGCGACATCTTTTTTACCGGTGATGAAGTAACGACCGATGCACTCAAATACAAATTCTACAACACATTGACCCATGCCAAAGCAAACATTACGAAATATTACACCGGCAACAAACAACGGCGCATCTTCAGTATGAAATCAGATGTGCTGCAAGTACTGTTTGGGTTGTTGTTGCCAAGTGTGTTTGCCTTGTATCTTGGTCTATCTTATTATCAAGTGACATATTATGGTGCTGAAGCCATGATGATGGGAGCATTCGTCTGGGGCTTTGGATTGATCGCTTCGATCGCTACCATTCTGATCCAGCGAAAGAGTCACACATTCAAAACAGCCAATCGTTTGTTTGTGACGATCGGCAACTTGATTGTGGTCGGTGTATATGTACTTGCCATTTTTGGAGCCAGCACGATAGCAGAGGCTGATCTCTTTATTCTGTTTGTTCTGACAGTATTCTATTTGATCGGACTGCGTTTCTGCTCGTTGATGCATCAAAGAACTCCACTGGGAGTGCAATACTTCAATGATATTTTGGGATTGAAGAACTTCATCGAGATGGCTGAAAAAGACCGTCTTGAAGCACTGGTTGCGGATGATCCCAGTTATTTCTATCATGTGTTGCCATTTGCATATGTGCTCAATGTCACCAACACATGGTCCAAGAAGTTTGAAAGCATCGCGATCCAACCACCATCATGGTATATTGGGCCTCGACCACTGAACACCGTGATCTTTATGAATCACTTCAATCGCTCGATGAACGTTTTGGCATCGAACATGACGGCTCCTCCACCATCCAAAGGCGGAAAAGGCGGCGGCAGCTTCGGTGGCGGTGGCGGCTTCAGCGGTGGTGGATTTGGCGGTGGCGGCGGTGGGGGCTGGCGCTGATAAACAAAACAAACCCGATCTAATGGATCGGAGTTTTCTTATGCTTTGATTTTCATGGCTTTTTCGATCTCGCGTTTGGCATCCTTTTCTTTTTGGGATTGACGCTTGTCATAGGCAGCCTTCCCTAATGCCAGTGCGATCTCCATTTTGGCTTTGCCTTCGATAAGATACAATGACAACGGGATGACGGTGTATCCTTTGAGTTTGACCTTTTTGGAGAGTTTGTTTATTTCTTGTCTGTGAAGCAGTAGCTTACGATCTCTAGTTTCATCATGATTGAACCGGTTGCCAAACTCA
>CALFEZ010000042.1 GCA_937957895.1 uncultured Erysipelotrichaceae bacterium | reverse complement strand
TGACATCGGTAGAAGATGTTTTGGATCCCCAGTTTTATGGTGAAAGATGGGTAGCCATTACCAGAAGAGCACGTATCTTTGTGTATGATAAAGAAACCAACCCGGAAAAACCCAACATCGAAAGCTACTTCGACATCACCAACCCTGAGTTTGCTAAGCAGGTGTTGGTACGCTCATCCACTTCATCCTATAACATTGCCTTGTTGGCATCTCTGATCCAAACCGAAGGCATGGAAAAAGCGACGGAGTGGGCAAGCGGTGTGGTAAACAACTTTGCCCGTATCCCGACCGGGAATGATCGTGATCAGGCACGAGCGGTGGTCGCCGGATTAGGGCAAGTCGCGATCATGAACACCTATTATCTTATTTTGATGGCCAACTCCAGCGATCCTGCCGATCAGGCAGTAGCATCCAGGATCGGAGTGATCTTCCCAAAGAAAACACACATGAACCTGTCGTATGCATCGATCCTGCAAGGAGCCAAAAACAGTGAGAATGCCAAGGCATTCATCGAATTCTTGTTGGAAGAAACCCAACAAAACGACTTCATGCGCCGTAACGGAGAGTTCCCTGTCAGAAATGACATCGAACTGGATCCGATGATCCAATCATGGGGAAACTTTGAAGTTGCCCCGATCGATTATGAAACACTCGGGGATGTATATGCCCAGGCTGTCATCCTCTTTGATCAAGTAAACTGGGAGTAACGTGAAGAAGGCGGCTTTCATATCAAGCATCTTAAGCACGATCTGGATACTGGGTATCCTTTTTGTGCTTTCGGAAGCATATATGCGCTTTTTGATGCCGCCCAGTGATACTTGGCTTCATATCCGTCAGGTCATGCTCCCCAATGTGTTTGACCGTACTTTGACCATCATGATCTTAAGTACTTTGATGGCAGGTTTTTTGGGGATCGTCAGTGCTTATCTGGTCGTGATGTTTGAATTTACGGGAAGACGTTTGATACGGTTTTTGTTGTATTTGCCTTTGGCGATCCCTCCGTATATCAAGGCATATGTGTTGGTTGCGATGCTCTCTTACACCGGCTTTATCCAACAAACCCTGCGTCATTTTGTCGATGTCGATCCAAGATGGTTTGA
>CALFEZ010000041.1 GCA_937957895.1 uncultured Erysipelotrichaceae bacterium | reverse complement strand
GTGGGGATCATTTTAGGTGTGATCGTACAAAAGCGCTTTGGCAAGAGAGACAAAACAAACAAAGAGTGGTAAGCATTCGGAGGAAATGGCATGGAGCTATGGGATGTATACGACATCGATCGAACCAAATCAAACAAGACCATGGTTCGAGGAGATCGATTTCAAAAGAACGAGTATCATATGGTGGTCCATGTGTGTGTCTTTGACAAAGATGGCAACATGCTGATCCAACAAAGAGACCAAGAGAAGTTTGGATGGCCAAATCGCTGGGACATCACCATGGGTGGCAGTGCTCATCAAGGTGAAACCAGTCAACAAGCAGCAGAGCGAGAGCTTTTTGAGGAACTGGGAATCCAGTTTTCATTTGCGGGGATGCGCCCGCATCTTACGATCAATTTTGAACATGGGTTTGATGATATCTATTTGATCCATCATGATATCGACATCTTATCGATCAAAATGCAGCCCAAAGAGGTCCAGGATGTTCGTTGGGCATCCTTGAATGAGATTTTGTCAATGATCGATAATGAGCAGTTTATCCCTTACCATAAAAGCCTGATCCAGTTGTTTTTTGACATCAGGCATAAGTATGGATGCTTTGTACTTGAGTAATGACAAACAGACACAACATCGTTAGATCACGATGTTGTTTTTTTGTATCGTTTTTGACAACCTGACTGAGTCAGGATGATTGTGCTATTTGGGATCCTGCAATGCGTCCGAAAACGATGCATTCAGTAATCGAGCAACTACCCAGACGACTTGCTCCATGAACACCTCCGACTACTTCACCCACAGCGAACAAACCTTCAATGGGCTTACCGTCAAAATCAAGCACTTGGGTACGATCATTGATCGCAACTCCTCCCATCGTATAGTGGACTTTCGGCCACAATCTCATGACATAGTATGGTGGTGTTGTTATTGGTTTTGTGTCTGAACTGATAGGCTTATGATAACAAGGATCATGTTGTTTGATGATTGATTGATTGAATGTGTTAAGGGTATTGATCAAACCATCATGATCGATCTCATAATGATGTGAGATGTCTTCAATGGTATCAAAGGTCTTGACTACTCCCTTTTTGAGGGCACGTTGGATGTCCCATCCTGCTTTTTTTACGGCATGATCATCCACTATGCCGATACATGGATGACCGATCGAAAGGATGGCATCGGCTGTTTGTTTGCGATCACCCATTTCATTGACGAAACGCTTTCCGGTCTTTGGATCGATGATCAAACCATGTTGAAACAATATGTAATCTGCAAACAATGGTCCTGCTCCAAATCCTTTCTCATCCGGAGAAGCCCATGCACCTAGCTGGATATGCGATAGTTGCACAGAAGCAGCACCGATATCCAAAGCTGCACGCAATGCCTCAGCGGTCGCAAATGGTTTGTTGGTGGTTTGGATATCATGTGACAACCGAGGATCTTGCATTTGCCGAAAAACCACATCAGCACCATAACCGCCGGTTGCCAACACGACACCTTTGGTAGTACGAATGGTCAATGGAGTACCTTGATCGGTGTCGTATTGATAGTCGTCCAATAAGCTGGCTCCGATCACGCGACCTTGATCATCTTGGATAAACGATCGAAAACTCACACTTGTTTTTATGGGAATGTTTTGCTGGTGGATCTTGTTCATCATTTTGGTAATGATGGTCGATCCACTGACACCTTCAGGGGTATAGCAGCGAGCAATCGAATGTCCACCGAAAATATCGACACGATCAAGATAGGGAACATCAAGCAAGTCGATCGTCCACTCGAAGGCACTTTTGGCATGAGACACAAGCGTCAAAAGCAGATCTCTGTGATTGAGTCCCATTCCGGCATGAAGCATGTCTTGATACATGAGCTCCTTGCTGTCGATGATGCCATGTTTGTGTTGCAAATGCGTATCCGGAGCAGCGATACCTCCATCACTGATGATTGAATTGCCACCGACATTTTTCATTTTTTCGATGATCAAAACATCCAATCCATGTTGTCTTGCTTCGATTGCAGCCGTTAGTCCGGCAAATCCAGATCCAACGATCAAAACATCAACTGTCATGTCCCATGCATCATCGATAAGTTTCACATCAGAGGGTCGTTGTTTGTTCATGCTGGTCTCCTTTGCTGTGATTGTTGTAGATCCATTGGTTTTATCGACTCAAAGAATCTTACTAAGAACTGATACTTGTATCCTATCATGAATGTCTTTTATCAACAAATCCATCAAAAAAGGTTTTACATCATGGTAAAATAGTCATGTCATCTATGTGTTTGAATGATGCCTGATACATTTTTCTTTGATCATGTCAATTGACCAAAAGGAAAAAAGCATGTCCCGTGAAATGATCATTTGAATGCAGATTGGTGATCATACACTAAAATTGTGAAAAATGTCGACATGCTATCGACACATGTAAAAAAGCATGCTAAAATTACTCCATGCTAAACACCGTATATCCTTGCGAATAGGGCGCAAGAGTCTCTACCCGGCTACCGTAAATGGCCGGACTACGATGGAACCGCACTTTTCTGCGTGCTTCTGTCGAACGATGGAAGTTTTTTCATTTAAGACGGGTTTGGCACAATGAAAGGGGAACGTTATGTTCGAGAAATTTTTTAAGCTTTCAAAACATGGAACGGATGTCAAAACCGAGCTTCTGGCGGGATTGACGACATTCCTAACGATGGCCTATATCTTGGCTGTCAATCCGGGTATTCTGTCTATTGCCGGAGTACCGATCGAATCTGCATTTTTCGCCACTGCACTGGCTGCTGCGCTTTCTACCCTGATGATGGGGTTGTTTGCCAACTATCCGGTCGCATTGGCACCTGGTATGGGGCTGAATGCCTTTTTTACTTTTACCGTGGTGTTGAGATTTGGCATGAGTTGGGAAGCTGCTTTGGCAGCCGTCTTTATTTCCGGTATCTTGTTTTTGCTGGTTACCGTGACCGGTATCCGGAAATTGGTCATTGAGGCCATCCCAAGACAACTGAAACTGGCCATTGGTGCCGGTATTGGTTTCTTTATTGCTTTTATCGGATTTCAAAATTCCGGTATCGTTGTTGCATACGAACCAACGATCGTAGGTTTTGGTGATTTCACTGAGCCAGCCATTTTATTGGCGATTTTTGGTATTCTTGTTACGGTAGGGTTACTTGCCTTTAAAGTTCGTGCCGGAATTTTCGTCGGCATGGTCTTGACAGCACTTGTAGGTGTTGTTGCCGGGGTATTGGGTGTTGCTGGTATGCCACAACTTCCTACAGCTGTTGTCAGTACTCAATTTGACACGACCGCTGTCTTTGCGTTTGTTGCCGGCATGGATGAGTTGATCAGCCACCCACAAACGATCCTTGTCATCTTTACTTTCTTGTTTGTTGACTTCTTTGACACTGCCGGAACGTTGGTCGCTGTGGCTAACCGTACCAACCTTGTCGATGAAAACGGCAACCTTGAGAACATTGAAAAAGCATTGTTGTCGGATGCTGTCGGTACGATTGCAGGTGCTACACTTGGTACATCCACCGTCACATCCTACATTGAATCAGCTGCCGGTGTTGAGGTTGGTGGACGTACTGGTCTAACAGCTGTCACCACTGCTTTGCTGTTTGTATTATCGATTTTCCTTGCTCCACTTTTGGCTGTTGTCAATGAGACTGTTACAGCTCCTGCACTTATCGTTGTCGGTATCTTGATGGCTCAGCAACTGGGTGGTATCAACTGGGATGATTTCGTAAGTGCTGCCAGTGGATTTATGGCTGTGATCGTCATGGTCCTTTCATACTCCATTTCTGATGGTATCGCTGTTGGTTTCATCACTTATGTCGTTGCATCGATCGCTGCCAAACGCACCAAAGACATTCATCCAATCGTATGGGTATTGCTGCCGATCTTTGTTCTGCACTATATCTTCAAATAGACACAAGCGGAAGCAATTCCGCTTTTTTTTAAACATAGAAGGAGTCTCAAATGAAAATCATCAAAGAAGGATTCACCTATGACGATTTGCTTTTGATACCGGCTTATTCTCAGATCGTTCCGGCAAATGTAGACACGCAAGTTCAGCTTTCTAATGACATCATGCTGTTTGCTCCGATCACATCGGCAGCAATGGATACCGTGACCGAAACCGAGATGGCCATTGGTTTGGCATGTCTGGGGGGATTGGGTTTCATCCATAAAAACATGAGCATCGATCAGCAAGCCAAGATGGTGAAAACCGTCAAAAGTACACCGATTAATCCTCATGATCAAAGACCTGCCGTTGATTCCAAACAACGTTTGTTGTGTGGTGCCGCGGTGGGAGTCAGTGAGGACAGTTTGGACCGCATCAAAGCACTTGTAAAAGCTGAAGTGGATGTGATCGCCATCGACAGTGCGCACGGTCATTCCCTGGGGGTCATCAACACCATCAAAAAGGCAAGGGAAGCATTTCCTGCACTAGCCATCGTTGGTGGAAACATCGTCACTGCTCAGGCAGCCATCGATCTGATCGAAGCCGGTGCGACGATTCTTAAAGTTGGTGTGGGACCTGGGTCGATATGCACCACCCGTGTCGTTTCCGGAGTCGGAGTACCGCAGCTTACAGCCATCATGGATGTGGTGGAGGTTGCTCAAAAGCACGGAGTCAAAGTGATCGCCGATGGTGGCATCAAGCAATCTGGAGACATGGTAAAAGCCCTTGCAGCCGGAGCCGATGCGATCATGCTTGGCAATCTGTTGGCGGGAACTAAAGAAACTCCTGGAGAGATCTTTGAACTGAATGGTCAAAAAGTCAAAGCATATGTTGGCATGGGATCATTGATCGCCATGCAGAAGGGATCGAGTGACAGATACTTTCAAGGGGGAATCAAAGAGCTCAGCAAACTTGTTCCCGAGGGGATCGAAGGATTGGTCCCTTATAAAGGAGAACTTAAAGATGTCATCTATCAGATGATGGGGGGATTGCGTTCTGGGATGGGATACTGCGGATGCAAAAATGTGGATGAGCTTCAAAGAAATGCCAGATTCATCCAGATCACGACCAGTGGACTGATCGAATCACATCCTCATGATCTTGTTCAAATCAAGGAGGCCCCCAACTATCATGGAAGATAAAATCATCGTTGTTGATTTTGGCAGTCAATCAAATCAGTTGATCGCAAGAAGGATTCGTCAA